>JAADHD010000211.1 GCA_013152075.1 Verrucomicrobiota bacterium
AAGAGCACGAGTTGTTTGTGCGGGCTGAAGTGGGTGAGTGGATATCTGAATGCGAAAGTGAAATGTCATCGGATGATGAGATGTGGCCCAATGTTCGTGACTGGCGTTTTGATTATGATCGTGCCACGACTTTGCCCACAGCTTTGGTAACTGAATTTCAAGAAACTTCTGCTCTGGGGAAGGCAACCTGGGCAGAGGCGAGGGAAAAAGCGGACTTTGGAGTTTTTGCTCCACATCTGGAAAGGCTGGTCGAACTATCTAAAGAAAAAGCTGAGTGTTTTGGTTATGAGGAATGCCCTTATGATGCCTTGCTGGAAAATTTTGAGCGAGGAGCCCAGGCCAGTAAGCTGACGGAAGTGTTTAGCGAATTGCGCCCCCAACTGGTTGCGCTCGGCAAAGAAATTGTTGAGCGAGGGCCGCGGGTCGCTGACGATATTCTGCAGGGAGATTATCCGATCGAGAAACAGCAGGCGTTTAATCAGGAGGTGGCAGAAAAAATTGGCTTCGATTTTGAGGCCGGTCGAATCGATACTGCTGTGCATCCATTTTGCTCGGGCGTTGGGCCCAGGGATACGCGCTTAACCACTCGTTATGATGAGGCGGAATTTACCAGCTCGCTTTTCGGGGTGCTGCATGAGGCAGGTCACGGCATGTATGATCAGGGTTTGCCAGAGCAACAGCATTGTCAGCCGATGGGGCGGGCGGTGTCGCTTGGCATTCACGAATCGCAGTCGCGGTTGTGGGAGAACCATGTCGGACGAAGCCGGGAATTCTGGCAGTATTGGCTGCCGGTGGCGGTGAAGTATTTCCCGCATCTTGGGAGCATATCCCTGGAGGACATGGTTTTCGCGGTGAACCGGAGTTCGCCGTCCTATATTCGAGTTGAAGCGGATGAAGTGACTTATGACTTACACATCATGCTGCGCTTTGAATTGGAGCGGGCCATTTTTGATGGAAAGCTGGCGGTAAAGGATATCCCGGGCGTATGGAATGAACGAGTGCAGCAGATGTTTGGCCTTGAGGTGCCTGATGATGCGCACGGATGTTTGCAGGATATTCATTGGAGCATGGGGATGTTTGGGTATTTTCCGACTTACAGTTTGGGGAATCTGAATGCTTCGCAACTGATGGCGGCGGCGAAAAAGGATGATCCGCAGATTGACGGACAAATTGCCAGGGGTGATTGTTCGACGATATTGAAGTGGATGCGGGAGAAAGTGCATCACGACGGCAGTCGCTACTTGCCGGGAGAATTGATTGAACGCGCAACAGGAGAGGTGACCAGTAGCTTGGCTCACTTACAACATTTAAGAGGCAGGTATTTATAATGACCACAGTAAAGAGGAATCAAAATAAATTATTGGATATTAAAATGATCGCTGGATTGACGGCGGTGATTCTGTTTTCCGGCTGTGGTAAAAATGTCGCCGAGCCTGGAAAGGCGAAGGGTTCTTCGTCGCTGAAGGAGAAAGGGGAAGATATTGCCAAACTCCAACAAGAGAAAAAATCGCCTGAGCCTGAAGAGGGGGTTTCGAAAAAAATCGAGGCGGTGACTGGCAACCATTCGAAATTGGCATGGTATCAATATCAGGGCAAGACAGCGGATACTTTAGGAAATGGTTCCCAACTCCAGTTATGGGGAATAGATACTCGGGATGGACTTGGTGTGAGGGTGATTCTGGAGAAAAAATCCAGTTACGTGCGCCCCTTGATCAGCCCTGACGGGAAGTGGATTATTTATACCAATAAACACACGGAGCGGATAGATGGTAAAAAAGTATCCAAGCCGGTGGTGCACCGAGTGGACTGGAAGGGGGCGCAAGTAGAGGAGCTGGGCAAAGGTTATGCGGTTGATATTTGGGAAGATCCCAAGACCAAGGTGGCCTGGGTGTACGTGGCGCACCTGATTCCTACCAATCGTTCCAGTATGTTCGCAGATAAGCTGGAACGTTTTCAGCTCGATGATCCGAAAAAACGTGAGCTGGTGTGGGATAAAACCAAGATCAGTGTTGATAGCATTCAACTGTCAAAGGATGGCAAAAGGGCGTCTTGTTTGTTTCCCTGGCCGGATGTCGGGGTGATAGATCTTGAGAAAAAAGAACACTGGAGGAATCAGCATGGTTGCTGGCCCTCGCTGGCACCGGATAACAGTTATACGGCTTGGGTTTTTGATGGCTCGCACAAATCGGTTCATTTGTTTGCCGATCGAGGTAAAAAGCTCTCGGTGGTCAATATCAATGACGGCCCGGGAATGGATGGGCACGAGATGTTTCATCCGCGTTGGGCAAATCATCCGCGATTTATCACGGTGACCGGACCTTACAAGGGGCCGTCGATCGGGAAGAGTGGGAAAAATGCTGAGGTTTACATCGGTGAATTTGATACGGGGATGACATCGATCAAAAATTGGGTGCAAGTTACTGATAATAAAAAAGGGGATCACTATCCGGATCTGTGGATCAAGGGAGGAGAGAAAGAGTCGCTGGGAAAAATTGCTGGAGCGGGTAGCCGTGTGCAAGAGCCCAAAGCAGGAAAGGTGAAATCGTGGCCTGAAAATAAGGAAGGATTGCTCTTTTTATGGGAGAGTGCGCTTGCAGATAATAAGATCAGTAATGGGGAATCCGAGCGGGTGTGTGGAGTTGAAATGCGTCAGCGAGCTCGTTTTGGCAGGCATTTTGAAATGCTGACCGGTGGCGGGTATTTTGAAATTGATGTCGACTCTGCTGCCCAGGTTGCCGGGCGGACAAGTGATGGTGATTTTGCGCTTCAACTGCGATTAATCGCAAATGACCCAAAGCAGTCGGGGACTATTCTGTCGGCTGCTGGTATTCAAATTCGGCAAGAAGCTGATGATTTACTTCTCTTGACGAAAGACGGGGCTTATTCGCTGGGTAATGTCAAAACGAGGGTTCCGATACATCTGGCAGTATCGTTCCAGGGCGGTAAGTGGCAATTTTATCGAAATGGGGGAATTCTAAAAACCGGAAATGTCGTTAAAAGTAATGCTAAGATCGGGGGAATAACAAATCTGACGATTGGAGATGGCAAATGGGAGGGAGCAGTTGAAGGCTTGGCGGTTTATGCTCGTGTCCTAACTGAGGAAGAGATAGTGAAAGGTTTTGCTACTTTGTCTAAAAAGGCAAAAACCCGCAAGCCTGCCAAGCGAGTGAAATTGCGCGGCAAGTTGGTGGAAATGACTGCGGTGCGCGGGGCAGAGGAATTGAAAGACTACAACCGTGCGTTGTTGGTCTACACTTACGAGGTTGAGGAAGTGATCTCAGGAGAATATGATCAGCCGAAAGTGTATGTGAATCACTGGTCGCTGATGGAAAAGAAACCCTTGAAAAGCATTCCGCGGAAGCTGGGGCAATCCTACATCTTGGAGATTGAGCATCTTGACGAGCATCCGGAACTGGACAGCGAACGGCGCTGGTCTGATCAAGATTTGATCCTGGAAGAGTACTTTGATATCACAACTCCTGAAGCCTGATAAATTTATCACAATGAAATTATTAATCCCGATTGTAAGCCTGCTGGTTGCGCTTTGTTCCAAGTCTATCGCACAGAATTCAGATACCTTTGCCAAGGAGTGCGCCAGTCGTCAGGTGAAGGGGGAATTCACCGTTCGCGGAGACGACCCTGCCTGGTTTTTCATGTCTCGAGAATTGAATCAAGTGGCACTGGGGAAATTCTGGGAAAAAGACTGGGCAAGTATTGCCACTAATAAGTCAGATCCGACGCCGCATATTGTGAAGTTTAATGATCTTCTCAAGGCAAAGGGAGTGAAACTGGTCATGGTGCCGATTCCTGCAAAAGCTGCGATCTATCCCGATAAGCTGGCATCCAAGTTTACGGTAAAAGATGTGTTGCCCTTGAAAGGCTATTATGACGAATTGCGCCAACAGGGAGTCGATGTGCTGGATATAGAGCCAATCTTAAGAGACCATCGAGCCAAAACCGGCGGAGAGGGTAAGGATAAACTTTTCTGCGAACAGGATGCACATTTTGCACCGTTGACGACAGAGATCATTGCTGCGCGGGTCAAAAAAATTATTGAGAAAGAGGAGTGGTACAAAAACCAGCCGAAAGAGGCGTTCAAGCGTTCGGCAAAAGGGACGCTGACCATCAAAGGAGATCAGGTGAAAAGTGGAGGATTTACTCCGGTTCCGAAGGATGAAGTTTTGACCCTCTCTTATGCGGGTAGAGATGTGGGTGGAAAGATCGAAGCGGTGCCAGCTGACAAGGATAGCCCAGTGTTGCTCGTTGGAGATAGTCATACT
>JAADHD010000020.1:0-565 GCA_013152075.1 Verrucomicrobiota bacterium
ATAACACTTATTATTGAGTCGTCCACACATACTATTTTGCAGTGGAAAAGAGTATTAAGTCACGAAATTATTTCAGGAATTATTGTTCAACTACAGCAAGTTATGTTTCCCGGTGAACAGGGATACAAAAATCTTCAATATGGGGATACAGGCGCAAGGGGAAGTATCCCTATGAAATTGATGACCAGATCGCCACACATTTGGAAATGTAGAAAAAAGCTCTCGCAAATGCTGCCCCCACACTACGCTTGCAACACTGGCGGGCTAAAGCACATTAGGAATCGAAAAATGATCCAAAATCTCCGCCGAATTAGGCTCTCTTTGAGCTCAATTACCTCGTGATGAGCATTCCGAATTTCAGGAAAGAGTGTATAATACGGGCGATTCATCGGGACATATTCAAGGCCATACATTAAACAAGAAACGATCATGAAAAGCAAAATATCTTTAATCTGTGGGGACGGTGCCATTCGAGGCGGTTTTATAGCTGGTGCTGTGACAAGGCTCCTCGAAAAATACCCTGAACACATGACTGTTCCAAAGCTAATCACTGCTTCTTCCGCCA
>JAADHD010000020.1:579-4855 GCA_013152075.1 Verrucomicrobiota bacterium
GTAGTATGTTCTACTACATTTCCGATGCTGACAAACATCCGGGCCGAAAAGTATGGATGAGTGAGCTGTCATCAAAAAATTTCATTGACTATAAAAACATGTCCGATTTTTTTTCAGACAAACCAGTATACGACATAGACTACATGGCAGACGAGGTGTTTCGTAATCGACACCCAATCAACGTCAAAAATGTACTTGATTCTCCGATAGACTTTTATTTCCCGATGTATAATATAGATTTATCACGAATTGAATTATTTTCAAATAGAACTACCGAACAACTTAAGTTTGAACCAGGCACCTCTTGCACCATTAACAGTATCGAACAGTATGACGTATATGACCTCATTCGAGCCGCAAATGCTGCCCAGTTTGTTTATGACAAGCCAGTAAAAATTGGAGACTATCACTACATGGATGCCGCAGCCTGGTGCCCGTATCTTATCGACGTACCAGGAATAAAAGGGTCGAAAAAGATTGTAATTGTTACGAAGTCCGATAATTCCTTTAGACGGCGATTAACTTATTTATTTATGGGATTTGTATTTCCGTTTCTAATCGGGCCATTTCGGAGCCGACATCTGCCGTGGCATTCGTATTTTCAGTACGGCAAAAAACCATGGCTGATTGATAGGATGTCGAAAGAAGCGGATGTTTTGCACAAATATGATAGCTTGATAACCATAAAGCCGCGCATCAAATTGGGGGGGCAAACGGACAACTCACCAGAAACCCTTCGGAAAAATTTCATGCATGGGTATGACCTAATTGATGAAATGGAAGAAGAGTTCATAAGGTTTTTTAAGCAATAGAATGCCTCCTCTTCTGAAGGAGAGAAAAACTGCGTATTCGACAAGAAATACTCGAAGGACTACATGGCGTAGGGAGAAGCCCAGGACTATATATATGGATTATCTTGGGTAGTGCTGCGTTGAAAGTAGGGGAGGTTTTGGGTGCTTTTGGTTACACATTCGGACCGTGGTTTCTGATTGTTGGAGCGGTAGTGGCCGTAGGCTACTTCCGTTGGAAAGGCTCCGGGGTTGAAATGCATAGCCTCCCAAGCTCCGAGCAGTCAAAGTTATTTTATCCGTTTATCGAACAAACGAATGCGGAACAAAGAAAAACGATAATATTAAATATAGAAGAAATCGGCGCGCGCCTACGACGTGCCATTGAAGGTGAACAAAGTCGGCATGTAGTTGTGGTTGGAGATAGTGGGGTAGGAAAATCAGTGCTACTTCAGGAGTTCGTTTTCTCACCTCATGACACTGTGTATTATGTTAACGAATATGACCAATTGAGTGTTGAAAATTTAATAAGAAGGATTCTCACGGAAGCAAATGCAAAAAGCGACCAGTTTCTGGATATTGAGGCGCATATGCGCATGATCGGAGATATGAGCAGTGGCGAAAAAGGGGTAGAAACAGTCGAAATCGAGAAAATCCTTTCAGGAATATCAAAGACGCGAAGTGCAGAGAATTTAGTGTACGTGGTATTCGACCAGGCAGAACGTATACTTGCCAATTTGTTCCGAGAGGGTGGTGAAGAAAGATATACGGATTTCAAGATTTTTTCTGGAGTGGTTGGCGCGCTGCGAAAGCTGGACTGCGTTCGTTCAGTATTCCTCATCAGAAGTGAATACGCTGTTCAGACACTTGGAGCTATAGCGAGCATGGAAGGGGTTGATGCCTATTCGGGACTCGATGAGATAGTGCGCTACTATTACTACGAGGGCCTAAACCTCAGGGATGAAGATGGTGCATACAACGCTCTGAAAACGAGATTTTCCAAATTGGGAACGAAGGGGTCCGGTACAGAAATTCTATCAAGCATGACAAATAAAGGTCAATATTTTCTCAATGCATTTGACGTACAACTTGTTGGGTATATGGGAGAGGCTTTTTACGGAAAGGACGAGTGGATTACCAAAACTTTTGACTCGCTTAAGGTGGACGAGAATATAGTAAGAGATAGATTTTGGTATTACCTGAGAGAGGAGTTTAATAGGATTGCGGGAAATCACGACGCGGAAAAGGCTCTGTTTGTGGTGCTCTACACAATAAGTGCTTACAATAGTTGTCACGGTGCGCCGCTTAGTTTGGCGCAAATTGCAATCTTAAGTGGTTTGGCAACCGACGATGTTGAAGAGGCGGTAAAATTCCTTCTGGACAAGGGCGTTCTATGTCGCGTCGATAAACGTGTGCACCAGGAAGAAGTGCGGTTGGTTCACGATGTTCTGAGAGACTATTTTTTGACTACTGCCTACCCAAAAATTCGAAACGCTTATCGAGATGCTATTCGTATGCAAATAAAACAAAATCGCGTTGCGCTGCCACATTGGAACGCCCCCAAGAGGAGTTGGTTTGTTGATGATATCCTCGTTTTAAAGAGCTATATAAAGAAGCCTCACTTTCTAGTAATTGTTCTAATGATGCTTGTTTGTTTAGCGCGGTTGCTAGCACCTGAGTATATCTCTCCTTTTTATCAAAACGCAGCCGACCGGTGGGATTGGATGGCACCGTGGGTGCAAACCAATGCCAATGATCAAATTGTCTACGCACCAAAAATGTTTGCGCAGTTCCTTTGGGTGACGTTTATGTACAACTTCTATGAAAACTTTTTCCGGGATTACTTGGGAGGCGGGAAAACTTGGACACGACGAATCGCAATAAGTGCGGCTCCAATTGGCGCTATCTTGGGCGGGATTACAGCATTTTCCCCAGCCTTATTTCTTATCCCAATTGCGGCTGGAGGGGCAATGCTTGCCGCAACTTACGTTATGAGTGCGAGGAAGGGGTATTTGGACGGTCTTGCATCTCAGATGGCCAGCGAGTTGGGTTACAAAACCGGAGGTAACATGTTATTTTCAGTGGGACTGACCGGAATACTCATGGTTCTCTACTTCTATCCAGGCACACAAACATACGCTGAACTAGTTTCTATTTTTATCGCGGCTAGTTTTATTTATTTTTATTTTTTGATGAAACCCAGACAGAATTCAGCTGAGGGTTGGGGTGAATTTATTGTTTCAGGACGTATTCCAACAACACATTAACTTTTATGTATAAATCAGTTTGGCCCACTCCTAGTGTGAGGTCGCGTCGCGCATAGTGAAGTGATCCTGTTTTTTGTGAACAGGTTTGCGAAGGGGATTTTTTATGCTACCTGCTTTAGCATTATGAGATGGCCCCCCCTATCAACCGGCACATTTCGGCTGATTTGAACGTGCAGAGATCGAATCGGCATTTGTTAGGGCTATTTTGGGTTGGTTCGGGCATTATCATTTGACGAGCAGTGCCCCTGTCGTGGCTTTTAGGCGCAGCTATGCTGTGATAGCCCTTCGCTCGTGGAAGACGAGCCGTTTCATGTTGTAAGCCAGATTGACCAGCGTGATCTTGGCCTCGGCGCGGGTGATCCCAATCGTTCTGATAAACAACCCCATGCGGCTTTTCTGCTCGCCAAAGACATGCTCAACCCGGGCACGGACTGAGCTGTCCCGGGTTTACCGGAGGTTGATTACTTCGTTTTATGCGACCATATCCAAGTCCTGTTTTTTTACATAGTACCTCTCTTCTGCTTCAGCCGGTGGGATATTTCCGATTGGCTCCAGCAGACGACGATATCCAGAACCGGGCGAAACGCCTCGAAGCCAATAATCCAGCCCAGATCCAGCAACGGATCCCCGGCATCAGGCAACCGCTTCAAGTGATCCGGAAGATCAAAAATCCAAGCTGCTTCATAGTCATCTCCAGTCACAAGACTGAATTATAAAGCCGAAGATTTGGCCAGGTTAATTGGGGGGCATCTTCCTCAGTCTTATCACTTGAACTCCCTTCATCTCCATTGGGAACATTCAGGCCGGTGAATTTTGCCAACGCCATGCTTTCGGGGGTCATCCCCAAAAAACATGGCCATCAGCCGCTCATAACTAGGGAATTTTCAATCGGCGTAACTGGGGAGTATTCATCCGGTACTGACACCAGGAGGAAGCGCGGATCGGCCAGAAGAGCCCCATGGCGCGCCTATGGGCCAGGAAAGGCACAAGACCACTCCAACCCGCAGATCAACGCTATCAAAATGCTTATCTGGCGGGGAATAGATCGGGTGACCGGATAGTGCACACCCGGCCACCCTTGCTCCTTAGACAGGAGTGTCGGTCAGGTCTTCTCGACGATCCAACCGTTCTTGAAGCCAGTCCAGCACCTCGTCCTCAACCCATCCCACTCTGTTAGGCCCGATCTGCACCCGCTTGGGGAACGTTCCGGCTTTTTCCAGC
>JAADHD010000415.1 GCA_013152075.1 Verrucomicrobiota bacterium
AACGCTCAAAAGCGGGCAAATTTAAATCAGCGTTCACCGCCACTGTCTGCAACCTCTTACTCTCCTCAAGCAGGAACTTCGGGTGCATGAAAGGCTCGTAACTGATGTCCTGCCAGCGAATGCGCCCTTCCCCGTCGATGAGAAAAGTACCGTGTAGCGACATCTTCTCAAAATCATCATAGGCACGCCAGGCCTTGAAAGTTTTCAAATCCTTATCGGAAGCCAGCGGAAACGGGAAGGGATTATTGGGCTTATCTTTTTTATCACTCCATGCGTAGGTTTTCCGCAATCCGTCAAGACTATCCGTACTGACAGCAAGAATTTCGATCCCGGCTTTATGGTATTCCTTCTGCATCGGCGCAAAAGCATTGAGTTGCTCCATGCAGTGAGTGCAACCGCGCCCCAAAAAGAAAATCACCAGAACCGGCTTGCCTTTGTAATCGCTTAGGCTGACTTGAGTGCCATCCGTCTTTGGTAAGGTCAATGCTTTTGCCATAGGGGCCTGCCAACGGAAAGGTCCCAAGCTATCAAGTGGAGGGCGTTTACCCAGATCTTTCGCGGGCTCGATTTTGTTGCGCCAATCACCGCTCAATTTTTGCTCCTCAATGATCGGTTTCAAACGCTCAAAAGCGGGCAAATTTAAATCAGCGTTCACCGCCACTGTCTGCAACCTCTTAAAAGCCTTACTCGCCAGCTCCTTCTTACCAGCCTGCCACAACACCCATACCTGAGTCGCCAGCGGAATCGTTTGATTCTCAGTAGATTTCACATGCTCGTCGATGGTCTTGATCGCTTTATCTTTATCCCCGGCTTTGAGATAAAGCCGCGCTTTGCGGTTTTTACTCATCACCTTATTTTTGTCGAGCAGAGCAATCGCCTGATTTTTCTCATCTGCACCTGCACTCAAGTGCTGGTAGATGCTCAAATCCCCGACCGCTTGATCATAACTCTTCAATTCCTTTTTGAAATTTTTCTTCGCCGCTGCAACCGCCTTATCAATCTGAGCCTTGGTTTTTTTCGCTTCCTTATTTTTTTTGTCCGCATCGGCTGCCGCTTTTTTCTGCTTCTCCTGTTGCTCCAATCGCTGCTCTTTCAGCCACTTTAAATGTTCCGCTCCGCCTTTTGCATCCCCTGACTCATAAGCTGCCACACCCATGAAACGATGCCATTCACGCTGATTAATTTCGTCATTAGCTGCTCGCAAATAGTCGCTAGCCGCCATGCTTTGCAGTTCCTTCCACTGCTCAAAGTGCATCAGCGTATCACGCAGTCGCCGTCGACCATAAGACCAACTACCACCACTGTGTTCGTATTGCTCCGTCCCTTTCTTGAACTTTGCCAGCCTCGGCAGCGAAATCATATTGCGTGCTAGATCAGATGCTTCTTTAGCGCGACCGATAAAATTCAAATTGCGGATCAGCCACTCATTGTTATGGGAAAAGTTATGAATTTTGTCTGGAGTGACTTGAAAGCGGATCATATGCGAATGATCAATCCGCGCCGAAGCCTCCTGTTGCCAAGCCGCATCCTGATAGCGTTTCAGCCGTGAATAAATGTGCCCCGGCATATGCCACATATGAGCGATACCCGGTGAAGCCGGACCACAAGCTGCCGCATTGGGAAGTGCCTGCGCAGGATCCTCATGATCCCACAGGTGAATGCGATAGTGATGCGCCGGGTGATTCGGTTGAGCTTTATGAATCTTCTGGCCAATAAAATCAGCCGCCAGGTGACTCGATATCGGCACCTTTTTGCGGTCGTTATACCAGATTTGTTTCAGCAAAAAAGCTTTGGCGTCAAGATCATCTGGATACTTCAATACGATCTTCTCCCACGCACGAGTCATGGAGCGGTAACGTTTCTTTTTATCGGACGCATCCTTACCATCCTTTTTCTCCGGCAGGTATTTGCCCAAGGCTTCGATGTAAAGTTTTTCCCTCGTCGAAGCTGAAGCCTTACGCTTCTCCGCTTCGCGGATAAATCCCGTAGAACGTTTTTCGTTGGAAAGATTAGCCATCGCCATGCCCCAATACGCCATCGCGCAATCTGGATCGATTGCCGCAACCTGACGGAAGCTGCGTTCTGCTTCAAAATCCCAAAAGCCATGCAACTGCCCCACCCCCTGATTAAAAAATTGCTGCGCTTCTTTCGATTTGGTAGTGACAGGAAAATCGATGTCCCCGGTACCCGGAATCAGCACCGCCGCCTGCCGCGGCCCTTCATTGAACACCTCCCCGTGAACCGAGTGACCGAAAGCCGGATCAGGATCTTCTGATTTTTCCTGAGCTTTATCCTGAGCCCATAAGGAAACAGGGGAAATTATGCATATAATCAGGGAGATTCGAGTAAGCAGACGGCATTCCATGCGAAAGAGTAGAATGGAAGCCGCCCGTCGTCCAGCATAGCTTGCTTGCTTCTGATCGCCTTACCCTTCCTCAAGCAACTCCCCCTACCTCCACCCGGACGATCCCGCGTCGTGGCAATCGCCCCTACCATGGACGCATCCCCTACCGACTTACGCGGGTAGGGACGTGCGGCCCGCACGTCCGAAATCAACCTATTGCGTTCGCTTCCCCCCGAATCCCCTGATAACCGAGCCGGTCGTCCCTACCATGGGCGCATCCCTACAAACTTACGCACGTCCGAAGCATTTAAACTTGACCATCAATACCGCTATAATATAACTTTTAACATAAGCGTTATATGAAAAACAAATACCCCAAACGCAAGCAATTACCCCATGATATTCCACTTGCAATTGACGCCTCTCGACAAGTATTTTTCATCACAGTTTGTCTGGCAGACCGTTCTGGTAAAACATCCTTGGCTTCGGATTCACTCGCAATCCCCCTGATTGACACGGTCATTCACCGCAACAAAAATCACACCTGGTGGTGTTCCACCTTTATGATCATGCCTGATCACATTCACGGCCTGATCCGTTTCTCCAATAGCAATTTCGCCCAAGAACAATCTATGAGAAAAGCAATGCTCAATTGGAAATCCTGGACAGCAAAAACTTTGGGCATCAAATGGCAACGTGATTGGTTTGATCATCGATTACGTTCAGATGAAAGCGAATATGAAAAATCAACTTACATTCGCAACAACCCTGTACGATCAGGTCTAGTGAAAAATCCAGACGATTGGCCTTATCGTTTTGTTGTTGAAGAATGAACAGTTGAACTTGGTGCAAACGTCCCTCCGGACGCATCCCCTACAAACTTACGCGGGTAGGGACGTGCGGCCCGCACGTCCTCGATCAACCTATTGCGTTCGCTTCCCCCCGAAACCTCGGACAACCGAGCCGGTCGTCCCTACCAGTCCGCATCCCCTACCGACGTACGCGGGTAGGGCAGGCTCTCCGATCAATGCAGATCGAGGATCCCCTCAATCGCCGCCTGTACTCGCGGAACCACCTCAACCGGCACTCTCGGGTTAAATGGCCCACCTTCACCGGCATCGATGTCATCAAAACCGCTGAGAATCATCGCTTCGACAACCGCTGAATAATTAAATTCTCGACCATTTTCAAAACGCAATTCCTCCAATGCACTGATTCGCTTCTCAATCGCAAAAGCGGTTTCAAAATCACCACAACGCTGCGCATTGTTGATTTCATCTCCCGCTTTCGCCACCACTACCGATATTCCTGAAGTGTGACCTTTGGCTCCCAACTGAGCCGCTTTAGTGCTGCGGTCACCGATACCCCAAATGACTCTTGCCTTGTCCCCTATCCCTTCGACCATTACCGGCACATCATCTTCATGCGTGCCTACTTTTACGGCAACGAAGTGATCCGAATCGTTAAGCAATCGAATGATCTGTTCACGATCCCTAGGCTGACGATAATAATAGAGAAAACGCGCACCACATTGACTGCCGTATTTTTCACCAAACTCGGAAAACCCCTCGTAAAGCCCCTCAACGCTGTACATTCCACCCAGAGGCATCAGCAAATAAGCATCCGGCGGCCGCTTCATCGTCGACTGCTTTTCGATCAGCTCTCCAGCCGTGGCAATCGGATTAGGGGTCAAGGCGGAAATCAGTAAACCCTCATCGCTCATCACCTCTCCGGTCACCTCAACCAACTTGTTTTTTTCATCAGGGCTGACATGATCAATCAGGCTCGTGCCGGCGACGCAGATGATCCGACGACGATTGTCGCTGAGATGATTATTCTCCATCAGGTAACGGATATTCTTCTCATGAGCGGAATAATCGATCTTGCCGTCACGAAACGGAATGAGTGGAATCGTGGTGACGGAATCCCCAGGGAATTTTTTAGTTCTTCAGTTGATAACATATTCAATAACTCTAATTGGTCTGAATGGAAATGTAGAACGGAATGCCATTGCGTCTACTTTGAATGCTCACAACCTAACAGATCAGCCCCCCTTGGACTCAGACGAATACCCAGCAACCCCAGACGACCGAGCCTACCGTCCCTACCAGGAACGCTCGACCTGCAAATTTTCGCGGGTAGGGATGTGCGGCCCGCACGTCCGCGGTCAAGCTAATGTCCTCGCCCCCTCCAAAACGATACCCACCCTCCG
>JAADHD010000186.1 GCA_013152075.1 Verrucomicrobiota bacterium
CGAATGTGCTCAGGTTCTTTGCCCAGATCCATCACCTCCGGTACCGATGACTGCATTTCGAAAGCCAGTTCGTAACTCTTGATACGTGCGCGCAGTTTTTTATCATTCGGATAATCAA
The DNA here is from genome assembly GCA_013152075.1 of Verrucomicrobiota bacterium. Classification (GTDB taxonomy): domain Bacteria; phylum Verrucomicrobiota; class Verrucomicrobiia; order Verrucomicrobiales; family DEV007; genus JAADHD01. The sequence goes on from JAADHD010000186.1 coordinate 119, forward strand.
TACCTGAAATCCGATTCAACTGCCCGAGTAAACCAAAATTCTCCCGCTGCTCCTGCAAGGTCGTTTTAACATCATCCGGTTGCACAAATGAAATTGGATTCTTGGGATCCACCTTCAAGCGCACACCAGCGTACTCCGGCCCGAGATAAGCCGATCCATGCGTCCACGCCGCTCCACAACAATCCGCGCTAGGATTCCCCAGCACCACAAACTCTGGCAGGTTTTCGTTCAGTGTTCCCAAACCGTAACTCGCCCACGACCCGATCGTTGGAAAGGCACCCTCGGTGATCTTGCGCCCGGTATGAAAGGTCAACTGTGCGCCGTGATTGTTATCAATCGTCCACATGCCGCGCAGCACGCAGATATCATCGGCGCAGGATCCCATGTGTGGAAACCAATCGCTGACTTCTAGTCCGCTCTGCCCATAACGTTTGTAACCCGTTTGCAAAGGCAGGATTTTCTGTAAAACCTCACGTTTCTGTTTTTTGGGATCGAGTAGAATTTTATTGATCGCATCCTTGTTCAACACACGATCAGCATAAGGCGTTTCGCTGATCGATTTTCCAGCATACTTGTTCAAGGCAGGCTTGGGATCAAAGCTCTCCAAGTGACTAACCCCCCCGATATTAAAAATCCAGATCACCGATTTTGCTTTGGCCGGAAAATAGGGTTTGCCCGTAGGCGGAGCCCAACCTTTAGCCGCCTGCGCCTCACCGCCCTTAAACATCATCGCTGACAGGGCCATGCCGGTGAAACCCATTCCCGTGTCGCCAAGAAAAGTCCGTCGATTCATTGCTGCTGCATTTCCGCTATTCATCATCTCTTCTGTTCAAATCTTACCTCACCGTCACAAAATCATTGTGGTTCAGCAGCACCGCTACCAGCCGCTCTTTTTTCCGCACGATGTCGCCGCTTTCCAAAAACTGCAGACAGAGCTTCTTCTCTTCCGCTTTCGGAGCTTTGCCCAACACGGTTAGATAGGCCTGCTCAACAAAGGCCGCCGGATCCTCTCCCGCCTGCCCGCTCACTCGTTCAGAAATACTTTGCGCCGCCAGATTGGTCAGTTTGCTATTCGCCATCGCCAGGGCCTGATGCGGCTGCACGCTTTCCTCCCGCATGTAACATTCGCTGACTTTCGGTCCGTCAAAAATCTGCACAAACTCGACCAGCTTTTCCCGTCCGTGACGCATATAAATACTGCGCCGGCGGGATTCCTGAGCCGTGGTGTGATCAATGTCCGGCCCACCAATTGTCGGGTCCATGCGACCAGCGATCCACAGTAAATTGTCGCGCACGATTTCTCCCTCCATCCGGCGTGACGGCATGCGCCAGAGATAAATATTGTCCGGATCGACAGCAAAATTATTTTCCTCCGGCGTGCTGCTCATACGATAAGACGCACTGGTCACGATCAACCGATGCATCGCTTTCATGCTCCATCCCCGACTCATGAACTCGGCGGCCAACCAGTCCAGCAAAGCGGGATGCGTCGGCTCACGTCCGTTGGCACCAAACTCCGCCACCGTCGGCACGATCGCCTGGCCAAAATGCCGCAACCAGATATGATTCATCGCCACCCTTGCAGTCAGCGGATTGGCTTCACTGCCCAACCACTTGGCAAAAGCCAGTCGACGACCCGTGCTGGTAGCAGGATAACTCAACCCCTCCCTCGCTTTGTATTTTTCCGTAACTGGTTTTTTATTCATCTTTTCCGCCGCCACCACTGCTTTTTTGGCATCAGCGATTTTTTTACCTGCCGCCTTCATTGCTTTCGAAGCACTGGCCATGCTTTTGGAATTCTTACCACTCTTCGCTTTGTTCATGCTTTTGGCAGCCACCACCTTTTCACTTTCACCAAGCGCCAATTTTGCCTTCGCTTCCGTGAGCACCAACTCCTGCTGAATTTTGGCCGTCGCTGCCGCCACCTTTTTCCATTCCGCACTGCCCTTTTTCCCCTTGTCCTCCATCGACTCCACATTAAACAAAGACACCAAGGCCTTCTGCTTGCTCTGCGCTGCCAGCAATTTCAATTCGGCTGCTTTTATTTTGGCCTGATCATCAGACGAATCCTTTTTCACCTTTGCCAATGCCGCTTGCGCCTTCGCGACTTCTCCCTGCTCGGCATTCATCATCCCCTTTTTCACAAAATCCCTCTTTGCCGGTTGAAAAGCCAAACGCGGTAACTTCACCACCACCGCTTTATAATCTCCTCCCAGAGCTTTCGGCACCCCCGGCAGCATGACCTTGTCCTTCACCGGAAAACGTTCGTCACCCCGCGCCAGCAAATAAGTCTTTGCCGCAACCGTCTGGTCAAAGGCGCGCGGCATTCCCATCTTTTTGGTGTCCAATTCTCCCGGCACACGATCAGTACGCACATGGTAAGGTTCGAAAATCGCGCGCATCTCATAATACGCTTCCTGCGGAATCGGATCGTATTTGTGATCGTGACAACGCACACAACCCATCGACACTCCCAAGAAAGCCTGCGAAGTATGTGACACCACATTATCCAACCAGACATCACGGCTGCCACCGTGAAAATTACGCACCAGATAACCTGTGGCGCGCAAGGCTTCTTCATCCTCTGGCGCAGCTTCATCAGCGGCGAGCATTTCAACTATCATCCGGTCGTAACTTTTATCTTCATTCAAAGCCTCGACAATCCAGTCACGCCAGCGCCAGATGTGCGGCTGACTAAAACGAACCGCTTTTTTATAACCACCCCAATCGGCGTAACGCCAGATGTCCATCCAATGTCTACCCCAGCGTTCGCCGTAAGCAGAGCTTTCCAACAATCGATCCACCACCTGTTCGTGCGCATTTGACGATCCATCGGCCAAAAAATCCCGCAACTCGTCAGTTGTCGGCGCCAATCCCGTGAGATCCAAATGCACTCGACGCAACCACACTTCCCGCGGTGCCTCGACTCTCGGATTCAAGCCACGAACTTCCTGCTCAGCTACAAGAAAAGCATCGATTTCATTCCGCACCCATTGTTGATGCTCGGGACTCACTTCAGGCACTGCCGGACGCTTCACTTGCTCAAAAGGACGCCAGGGATAACGATCCAGATATTTCGCAAACAAATCCGCGCGTTCGTCGATTTGCGTTTTCTCTTTTGCGTCAGGAAAATCTTTTGCGTCGCCCGGTCTTCGTCCCAAGAGAATTTCATCGAGATTATTGACCCCATCGCCATCCGCATCTTCTTTCGCCACGAAGATCAAGCGATCACCAATCGACGCCCGCTTGCCCTCCTTTTTCCACACCTCTTTCACCGCTCGTAATTGCTCGCCAAAAGCATTGTGGGGAAAGTCCTTCAGCGTATGAGCTCCCTCTGCGGCTTCGGCATGAACATGACAAGTGGCGCAGCTGTCCAGTTTTGCATCAAACAAAGGACCCATGTGCCTTTCAAAAGCCTTTTTGTTTGCGGGGGTGGAATGAAGAAAACCGGATGACATCAGAAACAGCAAAACGGCGACCAAGCTCGCGGGCGCAGTTTTTGAGACTTTTGTGATAAGTGACTCAGACATAAGGGGGTGGGGAATGGTAGATGAAGGGAAAATTCCCTTCATCTACGCTTTTGACAAGAAAACGCAAAGATCGCTCAAATGCCAGCGACTTTTCTGAGATTCCAGTCCAGCGTTTTTTCCTTGATTCCACAAGGTCTGCGCGTATCGAAGCCTGTAACCAAGACCTTTCCATGTCCGACAAGTCCTCAAAAAATACCAACCCCGATCCCCTGTTGGAGAAATCTTCCCTGTATCAGGAGTTTTTAGCTGAGCGCGAAGAAATCATGCGCCACAAGTGGCTGAAAAGCGAAGAAGCTGGACACGACATCGGCTTTGACGCTACTCTGCTGGACTGGGTGATGAATTACCGCACTGTGTGGAAGCAAGAGAGACGAGTGCTTGCCTCCACCGGGCAGTAGTCCAATCTTGCGTAATCTTCTCGTCGCAAGTTCAATCGCCCTCCTGAAAGTTGACGGGTGGAAAATGAACAAGCTGAAAAAACTGTTGCGATGGGGTCTTAGACTGGCTGGGCTCGCTATACTCGTCATTCTTTTTCTCTGGGCCCTGAAAGTAAAATCCGATCACGATTTTTACCAGGCCTACGATTCCAAAGCCCC
>JAADHD010000054.1:0-2965 GCA_013152075.1 Verrucomicrobiota bacterium
GTCAGAAACCTCTGCCTGCTCGGCAATCGCATTCGCATTTCCAGAATCCGTGCCCGCAACTGCCACATTTCCAAACAACAGAACCCAACACGCACAGGTCAGAATAATCCGCGTAACCTGTCCGGCTTTCTTTGAGCTCGTTTCTGTTTCTTTCATGCCAGCTTTTCTACTGTATTTCATTTGTCTGGTCTTGGCCTATATCGGATCTCACCGAATAGCCAATTCTTATTTGTGACAAATAAATCACAATGCAAAGCCGCGCAGCCTGAAGGGCCTCTTAGTTTTAAGCTTCTATTCTGGCAAGCAGGTCACCCGCTTCCACGGTGCTACCTTCAGCCGCCAGAATTTCAGAAACCGTTCCTGACTGACTTGCAGAAATAGTGGTCAGCATTTTCATCGCCTCAATCGCAAGCACCGGATCGCCTTCCTCAACCTTGCTACCCAGTTTGGCACTGATCACGGTGACCATACCAGGAATCGGAGCCACTATCTGAAGCGGATCCTTCGGATCACCCTTTTCCCGAGTCACCAAATCCTTAGGCACACTGGCCAAATCCACCACTTGTGACTCGCGAGGCGTTCCATTGAGCTCATAAAACACATTCACCCGTCCCTCGCTATCAGCCTCACTTTGGCCAATAAGCTTGATAAACAATATTTTTCCAGGGTCAATCTCCACGGAAATTTCCTCCCCTACAGCGAGTCCATAAAAGAAGGCGGTAGTAGGAACGCTGGAAACGCGGTCATACTTATTCAAAAACTCACAGAAGTCATCATACACGCCGGGATACATCAAATGACTGTATAGATCATCCTCATTAGCCGGTCTGCCTAGTTTCAGGCTGAGCGCCTCCTTCGTTTTTATAATATCAACCGGCTCGGCCAGTTCCCCTGGACGTTTGGTTGTGGGTTCCTTGTCCCCCAAGATGATTTTCTGCACCTTCTCCGGCCAACCGCCGTCCGGTTGTCCCAGTCCGCCCCATAACATGTCGATAACCGATTCGGGGAAATCGACGGAGCCTGGTTCTATATCGAGAACTTCCTGTGGTGTGATTCCCCGGGTAATCAAAAACATTGCCATATCTCCAACCACTTTGGAACTAGGCGTAACTTTGATGATGTCCCCGAACAGATGATTCACATCAGCATAAGTTTTGGAAATCTCAGCCCAGCGATGTCCCAGACCCATGGCGTTGGCCTGCTCTTTGAGATTGGTGAACTGCCCTCCTGGCATTTCGTGTTGGTAAACTTCCGCAGTCCCTGATCGGGGGCTGGTATCAAAAGGTTTGTAGAATGCCTGCACCTGCTCCCAATAGTCGGAAAGATCGTTCAAGGCCGTCAGATCCAATCCGGTGTCGCGCTCCTGACCTGCCACGGATGCCACCACAGAGTTCAGATTAGGTTGACTGGTCGATCCCGACATAGACGCAAGCGCAAGATCCACAACATCGACACCCGCTTCGCTGGCATGTAGAATTGATGACGCGTTTATTCCCGAACTATCGTGAGTGTGGAAATGAATAGGGATGCCTATTTCTTCCCGCAGAGTCGACACCAGCTTTCTCGCCGCAAAAGCTTTGCACAAGCCTGCCATGTCCTTGATGCACAGCATGTGTGCCCCCATTTTTTCCAACTCCTTTGCTTTCGCAACGTAATATTTCAGAGAGTATTTATCGCGTTTAGGATCAGTGATGTCACCAGTGTAACAAATCGCTGCTTCGCAAACCACCTGCCCGTGATCACGAACGGCCTCCATCGCCACCTGCATATTCGGCAGATAGTTGAGAGAGTCAAAAATGCGAAAGATGTCCATGCCTGAGTCAGCGGCATGTTTGACAAAACCCGCCACTACGTTGTCAGGATAATTAGAATAACCCACCGCATTCGAACCCCGAAACAACATCTGGAAACAGATGTTGGGTATTTTTCCGCGCAACTCACGCAAGCGCTCCCAGGGACACTCTTTCAAAAAGCGCATCGACGAGTCAAAGGTTGCTCCTCCCCACATCTCCAAACTGAATAACTGAGGAGCTCGCCGAGCTACCGCAGAAGCCACGTTCAGCATGTCGACCGTGCGCATGCGCGTCGCGAACAGCGATTGATGCGCGTCGCGCATCGTGGTATCCGTGACCAATAAAGTTTTTTCCTCACGCACCCACTGGGCGAATTTTTCCGGCCCCAGTTCCAGCAAACGATCACGGGAACCTTTGGGGACATCCGCTCGGATATCAAAATCCGGCAAGCGCGCTGCAGGCAAAGGTTTTGGCAAACGATAGCCCTTGGCAATCGTATTCCCATTCACCGTAATATCACTGAGATACGAAAGAATCTTAGTCGCCCGATCCTTACGTGGCTTGAACTCAAAAAGCGCTTTATTAGAATCGATTAAGGTGGTGTTTGCCTTGCCTGCTCTAAAAATCGGATCAAGTATAACGTTTTCAAGAAAAGGAATATTGGTTTTCACACCGCGAATCCGGAACTCCCGTAAGGCGCGATCCATGCGCTGCAGAGCAATCTCAAAACGCGGCCCGGAAGCCGTCAACTTCACCAGCATCGAATCGTAATAGGGCGTGATAACCGCGCCGGCATCCCCGGCGCCCGCATCGAGTCGTATTCCAAAACCTGCCGCTGAACGGTAATTCAAAATCTTACCATAATCGGGAGAAAATTGATTGGCGGGGTCTTCCGTCGTGATCCGGCACTGCACTGCGTATCCGTTGCGCGGAATTTCATCTTGCGCAGGGATATCAATCTCCGGCCCATGCAACTCATGCCCTTTGGCCACCAAAATCTGGGAACGAACCAAATCCACTCCGGTGATCACTTCCGTCACGGTGTGCTCCACTTGAATGCGAGGATTCATCTCAATGAAAAACCAATCCTTGGTATCAATGTCGTAGAGAAATTCGACGGTTCCCGCATTATTATATGAAATCGTTTTGGCGATACGCACCGCCGCTTCACA
>JAADHD010000054.1:2987-7796 GCA_013152075.1 Verrucomicrobiota bacterium
CCATCGTCCAATCCCACCGATGGCGCTATTTCCACCACTTTCTGATGGCGGCGCTGCACCGAACAATCCCGCTCGTGCAAATGTAAAATATTCCCATGATTATCTCCTAGGATTTGAACTTCCAGATGTTTGGCGTGTTTGACATAACGTTCCAAAAAAACAGCTGGATTGCCAAAGGCGTTTTCGGCTTCGCTGCGAGCTTCATCCAACTTCGCTTCCAAATCTTCCTCCCTCTCAACCACTCGCATCCCCCGCCCGCCACCACCAAAAGCCGCTTTGATAATCAACGGGAACCCGATCTCCTTTGCTGCTTTGAGCGCTTCAGCCGGATCGGCGATTGAATCTTTCGTGCCAGGTAAAGTGGGCACATTTGCCTTTTCCGCCAACGCTCTCGCCGCGACCTTGTCCCCCATCCCATCAAGCTTTTCGGGATCAGGGCCGATGAAGGTTATCCCAGCCTCCCTGCAAGCACGGGAAAAATCAGGGTTTTCAGAAAGAAAGCCATAACCAGGGTGAATCAGAGTCACCCCATGTTCTTTGGCTATCCATATAATTCCCTCAATATCCAGATAAGCCCCGACAGGGCCTTTTTCCTTCCTCAGCAAATAGGCCTCATCCGCTTTGAAACGATGAGGAGAAAAACGATCTTCCTCCGCATATATGGCAACCGTGCGAAGCCCTAATTCCGTAGCAGCACGAAACACCCGGATGGCGATTTCGCCCCGGTTCACTACCATTAATTTTTCGGGCAGCTCCTCAGATAAGAGTTCTTTGTTTGACATTGTGGCGGAATATAGACTGCTTCCTCGATTTTCCCATTCCTTTTCGACACCCGCCTGAAATCCTAAAAATCGGCGCGGGCAAGCGATAGAAAAAAATCGTCTCCAGCCTTGTTGGAATAGAAAAAATCTTCACCTATCGATGATAGATTTCTTCCGAGCAGGCAACACAACCTTCCAAACCTTTCAATCGTCAGACGGTCGCCTACCCTTGCCCCTTTTGTTGCGTCTCTTTCGCTTCTAGCTAGCTAGCGTTTTCAAAAAAATCAACCTTCCCAGAGGCAACGTCATACAATGCTCCGACAATTTCAATTTGCCCCGCATCTTCCAGCTCAGCCAGAATCGAACTTTCCTTCCTGATCCTATCAATTGATACTTTTACATTCTGAATAGCGACCTCTTCGATGGCCGGATCACTCATTGCCCCACCATCTTTCCTGATGAAATCAACTGCTGGTTTAACTTTGCTTAACAATGCCGTGATGTTTCCCAGTTCAACATCGTTGCAGGCCGCATTCACCGCCCCGCATTTTGTGTGACCTAAAACAACTAAGATTTTCGAACCTGCGACTTTACAGGCATATTCCATCGAACCAAGAATATCTTCATTAACAATATTCCCAGCAACACGAACACTGAAAATGTCGCCGATCCCCTGATCAAAAACTAGTTCGGCAGGCACCCTGGAATCGATGCACGACAGCACAACGGCAAAGGGATACTGCCCCTGACTCGTAGCCAGAACCTGTTCCTGGAGATTACGTTGAACTTTCAGATTACTGACAAAACGCTGATTACCATCATCTAGAATTCTGTGAGCATCTTGGGGGGTCAAGTTATCTTGTATTTCTTTCGTTTGTGTTCTCATGATTTTATTTCTTTTTGAGGGTTCGTTGGTTACTTCTTGGCTTCATTCGCCAATCTGAAATGCTGGATTGGGCTGTCTTGTTTGTGATCGTAGAGATCGACTATGCTCACAGTGATATTTCTTGCTTTGGCGCTGACAACGAAGTCTTCAATGATTTCGACCACATCAAAATGGATGAATCGAGTATTACAGGCATCAATTTCAACCGAGGTATCATTAGGGATCTGCTCCAATGCTTTCAGGATCGAAGCCTTGTTCAGAAAGGTGACATTCTCAGAAAGCACAATTCGGATATCGTGTTTGCCTTCTAAGTTTTCTTTCAACATTCTGAAAGGCACTTTGAAGTTGTTTTTCAAAATAATAAAAATGGCAACCACCATACCTAAAGCAATTCCGGTTAAAAGATCAGTAAACACGATCCCAAGCACAGTAACCGCAAAAGGAATGAACTGCCCCAAACCATCTTGATACATCTTTTTGAAAAGCGCAGGCTTGGCCAGCTTGTAACCAACGACTAACAAAATCGCCGCCAACACTCCCAAGGGGATTAGATTCAATACGCCGGGAATCGCGATAACACTTAATAGCAGAAAAATACCATGAATAATAGCGGATGCTTTAGTCTTACCGCCCGATTGGTGATTCGCAGAACTCCTGACAATAACCTGCGTCAAAGGCAAACCCCCAACAAAACCTGCAATAATATTACCTACTCCCTGCGCCTTGAGCTCTCGGTTAGTCGGAGTGATTCTTTTCAACTTGTCCAACTTGTCGGAAGCCTCCACACAAAGCAATGTTTCCAAACTGGCAACCACCGCAATCACGACAGCGGTTGAGTAAACCGCAGGGTTTTTCAAAGCGCTAAAATCCGGACGGGCAAAATTACCTATAAAGCTGCTAAAGCTATCGGGCACAGGTACTTTCACCAGATGATCAGCACTAATAGCCAAGTCAGGAAAAGACGCGAAAACCTTATTCAGAACGATCCCCAAAACGACAACCACAAGCGGCCCTTGAACCACTTTAGTAAACTTGAGCTTTTTTAATAAACTCGTCTCCCACACAACCAGAATGAGAAGTGAAGCAAGCGACACTATCACCACCCCGGGGCTAACAAGGTTTAATACATGCCATAACTCCTCGAAGGTGTTATGCCCATCGCTTTGATTAAACGAAAAATCTCCTTCGGGAACTTTATCATACCCCAAAGCGTGAGGGATTTGCTTCAGAAAAATAATAACCCCGATCCCAGCTAACATCCCATGAATCACCGAAGACGGAAAAAAGTAAGCAATGATACCCGCCTTCGCATAGCCCATGATCAATTGAATGAACCCAGCAATTATGACCGCCACGAGAAAAATCTCAAAGCCACCAAGATCAGTAATCGCATTCAACACAATCACTGCCAAGCCAGCGGCAGGACCACTCACCCCCAGAGGAGATCCACTCAAGCCAGCAACTATCAGCCCCCCAATGACACCACTTATCAAGCCCGCAAACAGCGGAGCTCCCGAGGCTAGTGCAATACCAAGACATAGAGGCAAGGCGACTAAAAAAACCACCAATCCCGCAGGTAAATCGTCTTTCAGATGCTTCAGCGGGCTGAGATTATTATTTTGATTCATCAAATTAGTAGAGTTAGAGCTAAGGGATATTTACTGATTCCGATGGTGCAAACAAGCGGTCCAAAGGAGGATTCATCAAAATAATAAGGGCAAGCCATGTATTGACAAATTGAATTTTATATCTTATATCCATAGATAAAACCTATTACCAATGGACTGGCTGAATTACCACCATCTTTATTATTTCTGGGTTGCAGCCAAAGAGGGTAGCATCGGCAAAGCCAGCCAGATGTTAAATCTGTCACAACCAACAGTTAGCACCCAGATCAAGGCGCTGGAGTCCAGCCTTGACGAAACTTTATTCATCAGAGGGCGAGGAGGCCTGCTATTGACAGAACCCGGCCGACTGGCATTTGACTATGCAGATGAGATCTTCACTCTCGGAAAAGAATTACAAGAAAACTTGAAAGGCATAGGATTTGATCGGCCAGCTCGATTGCGAGTTGGAATATCCGATGTTTTGCCCAAGCTGGTTTCGCATCGCCTACTCAGCCCTGCCTTGGAAATGGAAAAACCAGTTCGCCTGATTTGCGAAGAGGGCAAAACCGAAGAACTACTCACCGAACTTTCCATCCATCGATTGGATTTGGTGATTGCAGATGCCCCGATCGGAGGTGCGGTAAGCATAAAAGCTTTCAATCATTTTCTCGGATCAAGCGGTGTGACGTTTTTTGGTGAACGAAAAATGGCCGCCTCTTACCGAAAAGGATTTCCAGCATCCCTTTCCGGAGCCCCTTTGCTGGTTCCCTCGGAAGGCACCCTACTGCGCAGATCCATTGACCGCTGGATGTCATCGAAAGGTTACATTCCCCAGATTCGTGCCGAATTCCACGACAGCGCCCTGCTTAAAGAGTTTGGAAGTAACGGAGCAGGCTTGTTTCTCGGCCCTACCATTATCGAAGCTGATATATGCCGGGAATATGATGTCGAGGTGGTAGGTCGAACCGATGAGATTTTGGAATCTTTATGCCATCACCGTAGAGCGAAAATTACGCCACCCGGCGGTTCTGGCAATCACCCAAACCGCCCGGGAAAAACTGTTCGGCAGCAAGGGGTAAAGAATTCTTCACGTTGCCACCTCTCAATAAACCATCCTCCTCTCACATGAAAAAACTAACAATCCTCACTGCCCTTTGCCTTCTGGCCTCTACCTCTCACCACACTTCCGCTGCCGACGATCACAAACCTGAAGTGAAAATGCTCCAACCCGGAGTCAAACTCACACTCGTCGCCGAGCAACCCGATGTCGTTACGCCAACAGGTCTCGATGTGGACAATCAGGGACGTGTCTGGGTCATATCCAATAACACCCACATGCCGCCGAGAGGTTACCAGGGCTCCGAACATGATGAGATTCTGATTTTCGATAAAAAAGGAAACCGCAGTGTTTTTTACAACAAGACCGATCTCACCATGGATCTTGAACTCGGTCCAGACGGCTGGGTCTATCTCAGCGAACGTGACCGTGTTTTGCGAATTAAAGACAGTGACGGAGACGGCAAGGCTGATGTGGAAGAAAATATCCTGGTGCTGG
>JAADHD010000282.1:0-4230 GCA_013152075.1 Verrucomicrobiota bacterium
ACTGCTGGCATTGTAGCAATTCTTGGCCTGATATTATTGCAAAGCCTGTGGATTGCTGTGCTTTTTGGTTATCTGGCTTACCAGAACTGGAATATGACTAAAGCCCATCCGAATCAAGGACAGTTTTAATACCATCATAAGCGAATTAGCCATGGTAAAATATAGCTTGCTGAATAACTTGCAAAAATAGACCTGCTTGTTCACTCTTCATTCCAGACACAATGAAGCCCCTCCATGTATTTCATTCCTGCATTCTGGCCGTCTTGTTTTTCAAAACAGGCATGTGTCATGCTGATGAGAACAATCCCTTCCTCGAGCTTCTCGATGAATCCGCTTACCAACGAGCTATAGGCCGCTTAAACCAGATTCTCGAAGAAGCTGAAATACAAGCGAAAACAAAGATGCCAACGACTGGGGCCAGTGTCACCAAAGTCGTCCCAGGCTCTCAGGCGACCAAACTTGGAATCAAACCAGGGTCTGTTATTTCGAAATTGGGAAACCAAAAATTATGGGGGAATATTCCATGGGAAACTCGCAACGATGACGTATCACTTTCTTATACCGATATAGAAGGCACCCAAAAAACAGCAGTTGTCTCTCCTGGTCTAATTGGAGTTCATTATATTCCGCATCATCGCCCTGACCTGGAATACATAAGAAAACACACCGATGTAGAAAAGCCTTGGCGCAAACATGCTATCATCGGTGCACTTCGCTGGGAGCTCGATCCTAAAGTCGGAGAAACTGCATGGCACCATGCTATTAAAAAAGGCTACCCTATAGATGAGTTTTCTGACTACTTTGCTGCCCTTTTTGCCATGCACCGACCAGAAGGCCCCCGCAAAAAACTCGACAAGTTCATGCGAAATTTTAACAAAACAGAAGACATTCCAAGGTTTTATCTTCCAGGATTAATAAACATGTTAGCCTGCACCGGCGAACTAAAACATCTCACCCGATTACTATTTCAAGAAAACCCCTACTTTCCCTGGCTCGACCAAGATTTCTATAAGCTACATGCCGCCAGCGATGGAAAACCACTTCCAAAAGAGTCGCTTCTCAAACGAGCGAAGGCCTTGCACTTAGAACGGATCAATGACGCGCTTTCACCTCTTGCGAAACGAGTAGGAGTTATTATGCCCTATCCATTACCTGATTTCTTCACTCAACTACCTTCTTCAATATCAAAACCAAAAGGTTATTATAACTATAAAAGATTTGGGCAAGAGACTCCTTTAACAAACCTGCATCTCAGCGCTACCGTGACTATCCAACTTCTAGGAAGACATGAAAAGTGGAATAACTCCCTATACTTCAGGCTAGAGGAGAAAAACCCAAAAAACCCAACCCCTTCACCTCGCTATCATCCATTTGAAGAACCTGCTTCGAACAACCAACTGCTTTCAGCCGGATTCACATTAACCGCTCAATCCACAACACCCAATTTCTCCGTATCCGGGAGTCAGGTTGAAGCCGTTTTATCACAAACTAATCCGCACATCTCCATGGATTCGGGATCCGAAACCGCCCAGAACCTGTCATCTGACATGCTCAGCCTCTCGCAGGATAGAACATACGAATTACAAGTGCCGCGCAAGATGCAAATAGATTTGATTCGAATAGGCAATGAAGCCGGCATATATCTAAATGAAGTCTGTTATTATTACATGCCAGTGGATCCCACAATCAAAGAGATCGCGATTAGCTTTCAAATATCAGGAGTGGAAGTCAAATTTAGCGACTTCTCTGTATGGAAATTGAGGGACTGAGGAAATCATCAAGCAATTTCGCTTCTCCCTATAAGTGATTCACTTGCGCTGACACCACGATCAGTGAAGAGTGCCTTGTTGACTATGAATTCTACTACCCACCTCGACGACCTTTTCACCCTGCTGGCTTTTCCCAGCATTTCTACTGACAGCAACTACAAAGGCGATCTTGATCGATGCGCCGACTGGTTGATTGGCAAACTGAATGATGCTGGACTGAAAACGGAAAAACACCCCACCGCCGGACACCCGGTGGTCATTGCCAGAAACGAACACAAGGCAGATCGCAAAACGGTGCTGATCTACGGTCACTACGACGTGCAACCCGTTGACCCCGTAGAGCTATGGAATTCTCCACCTTTCGAAGCAACGGTCAAAGACGGCGTCATTTATGCGCGTGGATCAACGGACAATAAAGGACAACATTTTGCTCACCTCTGTGGGGTAGCGGACACAATCAAAGAACAAGGTGACTTACCGGTGAACCTCATATTCCTGCTCGAAGGCGAAGAGGAAATCGGCAGTCCCAACCTGGAGCCTTTTCTCAAACAACACGTCGATGAATTAAAGTGTGACGTCGTGGTGGTTTCTGACACGGGTATGGTTGGGCCAGGCGTTCCTACATTCACTTATGGACTGCGCGGCATCGCCTGTCTGGAGTTCACGCTCAAGGGCCCGTCAATTGATCTACACTCCGGTATTTATGGTGGGGCGGTAGCCAACCCGGCAACGGTCGTGGCCGAATTGGTCGCCACCCTACACGATTCCGACGGAAAGGTTGCCATCGATGGCTTCTATGACGATGTAAAACCGCTCGAATCCTGGGAGCGCGAGCAATGGGCCAACTTGCCTGATGGTGAAGCTGCCACACTTAAGGAAACCAATGTGCCCGCGCTGTTTGGCGAAGCTGGATACACCTCACTCGAGCGACGCTGGGGACGGCCTACCGCTGAAGTCAACGGAATCGGTGGAGGTTACCAGGGAGAGGGTTCAAAAACCGTCATTCCTGCTGAAGCCTTCGCCAAACTCTCCTTCCGCCTGGTGCCTGGCCAATCACCCGAAAAAATACTGCAGCTTGCCGAAGCCCATTTGATAAAACACTGCCCCGATGGCGTGCATATCGAAATCCACGCTGGCCATGCAGGTAATCCCTATGTGATGGATGCTCACTCCAACTACGGCAAAGCCGCCCAGTCAGCCCTGCAAAAAACCTTCAACGCTGATCCGGTTCTCATCCGCGAGGGCGGCAGTATTCCGATCATCGACAGCTTCAAACAGGTGCTCGGCGTTGACACTCTGATGTGTGGACTTGCCCTGCCTGACTGCCAGGCCCACGCACCGAACGAAAACTTCCCTATCGCCAACTTTGAAGCCGGTATCCGCCTGAATCGCCTGTTACTCCAGGAACTGGCAGATTTGGAGTAAAGGAGGCCTCTCGACGATTCTTGGCAGTGATGGCCTGCACCTCAAATCCTGCCCCTCTCAAAAAAAAGAAAAAAACTTCAGGGATGCCACGCCTTCATTACGACTAGAAGGTAAAGAGATGGCATCCGATTCAATTTCCAAAGTTCAAACAGAACCTTTTGCCTGCAAAAGCGAACTGACTATCGATTGGGCCAGCATGCTACACCAGCATGAAAACCAGTTACGGCAGACGGTCACTGCCCAGTTGAGTGGTGGCCATGAAGACGCCGTAGATGACATCATGCAGGAGGTCGCCATTGCGGCAATGAACAGTGCATCACCGCCCGAACTGGAAGAAAAAGTCTTGCCTTGGCTCCGGCAGATAGCACGCCATAAAATCCAGGACCACTGGAGAAAAGTTCAAAGTCAGAAGAGGCTAGCCGGAAGCCTCGAAAAATCTTCGGTAAACACCGCCACCGTTCTCACCCCTTTTGAATGGGTGATGAAAATCGAAAGCCGGGAATTGGTGTTATCAGCCCTCGATCAATTGCCAAAAGATGACCGGGATTTGCTGCTACAAAAATACCGCCAGGAAAAAAACTGTCAGGACATCGCCAGGGAAAACGGCCTCTCCCTGAAGTCCATTGAATACCGACTTTCCAAAGCCCGCCGTCTGTTGCGCAAAATTCTCAACAGCAACAAGGAAGATTAACCTGTCATGAAAAATCAAAATTCCGAACAGTCGACAGTAGACTCTCATCTAGAAGTCGAAGGTCACATTCAATCAATGCTTAATGGTGAACTCGGCCCTCAAGCTAGACGAAAACTCCTACTCAATATCGACAGCAATCACCCTGATTACTGGCGCTATGTTGCTCTTGGTTTTGTGGAGCAACAGATTCTCAGCCAGACTCTGGCTAGCGATGACACGGTTCTTTCTCATGAACCGCTAGACCAGCTTACCCGGAAATCTTCTTACTCTGCACGCCAATGGGCTCTAGCCGCCTGCCTTACAATCTCCCTTCTGGCAGCCGCATGGTGGCTGGGTAGCCAATCC
>JAADHD010000282.1:4247-4887 GCA_013152075.1 Verrucomicrobiota bacterium
TCTTGCCGCCACAACGATAACTGAGCCGGCAAGTCCCGGCCCCTTGAATAAACCATCAACCTCGATTTCGAAAGGCCGGCCGTTTGCGATGGATGTGCCCGTTTACGACGCAACAAAAAACAAAAACGTCGCCTTAACTCAACTGAATGCATCCGCGAACTCGTTACGCAAAGCCCAGGAAATGCTCCACCAACGTGGTTACGACACCTCTACCAATACGCAATTTTTGACCGCCGATCTGCAGGATGGACGGCAATTGGTGGTGCCAATCAATCACATCGTTTTCCAACAAAATCCTGAATCAACAAACTCACAACAACCTGAATTATGAATATCAAAAGCAACAAAATGCGCATCTCTTCTTTCATCGCTTTTTCCGCTACCCTCGTGGCCCTGAACTGCTACGGCGACGACAAAAAAGCCGAAGAAAAGGAAACCAAAAACGTCACTTCCTCGGTAAGCATCTCCGTGACAGGGCCCGACGGAAAGAAAATGGAACTATCGAAGATCAATCCGGAAGTTGAGGCCGCTCTGAAGCAGGCGCTGGGCAACGACAAAATGGTCGAGACCATTATGAAAAGTATCAACGCTGCTGAAAAAACAAGCCCTGGAAACGGCGAAGTCAAAAGCTCGGTCTCCG
>JAADHD010000451.1 GCA_013152075.1 Verrucomicrobiota bacterium
TCAAATCTTATCCGAACCCGAGCTCAGGGTTGGTTCAGCTTACAAGCACATTTTCAATCCTAAAGAGCATCATGACGATCGCATGCTACATTTTACTTGCATATGGCTTATCATTATTGGCAGTAAGGCAAAAGCATAGATAAAGGGCCAAAAATATATTTAGCGCGCTGCATTCCGAAGCCCAACAAGGCACATCACCCAACCGCCTGATCCGCTCCGAGTCGAATTTCTCAGATGATTAGAACCCTTGCAAACCCAGTCGATGCGCGGCTAGCGTTAGGTGGTTGGTGCGCTATGGCGTTGCCTCAATGGAAGAAGCTTGATGCATTTCAGCTCTTTGGTATATTGAATTGTATAATTGCCGCAGAAATCGAAGACATGACCGCTGCCGAACGCCTCCGCATGATGGAATCGCTGTGGGATGCGATTTGTCATGACGCCGCCGAGCCTGATTCTCCGAGCTGGCACGAAGATGTATTGAGTGAGCGCCATAAAAAAATCAAATCAGGTGAAGCTATATTTCTTTCTTTGGAAGAAACCAAACGCCGTCTGCAAGGATGACTATTTCTGAGGTTGTTTTTCTTGAAGAAGCCATCAGCGACTTGGAAGAAGGTCGTCAATTCTATGAAGATATAGAGGAGGGTATTGAAATTTATTTTACCGACTCTTTATTGGTAGATGCTGTCTCACTTCAGCTTTATGCAGGTAGTCACTTAATCCATTACGGATATTTCAGGATTTTGGTTAAACGCTTTCCGCTCTCAGTATATTATGGAGTTGAGAATGAAAGTGCTAGAGTGGTTGCCATTCTTGAGATGAGACAGAATCCGCTAAGTATTCGCAAGGTTCTGAACGCGAGATAAAGACAACAAAACGCAGCAGAGCAACCCGCTACTCACCTGTAGTCAAAATTCAAATGAGTAATTTAACCCTCAATCAGAACACGAAAGCTCGCTGCCAGTAGCGGGTTACCTGTGCTCCACGTTGTAACTGAAAATGCGAAGATGAAAAAATCAGAGCTTATCGATAAACGACAAGCCTTTCGTAGTGCTTATTTGTGGCTACTTTCCTCTTTTGCAATTGGCGGAACAATATTTATATTCTCAATCGCTACCGACAAATCTATTCCTTCTTCTTTGATGTATTTCGAAATAACGTCTTTGTTGATTATGCCTATAATTTCATTTGTCCTATATTCATTTCATCCTAGTAGCAAGTGCCCATACTGCTGGTTTGATCTACTACATTGGAGGCTCTCATCAATTGCGATAGCCACAGGTAAATGTGGTGAATGTGGCAAGCCTGCATTCGAAAAAGACAATAGCACAATCGCGTAGAAACAGGGATTGAAAAGCTGAAGCCGGCCGTGACGATCTATAACATTGACTCGTAAATACGCCCGTGATACAAATGATCGGCCACGGGAGCCTCACCATTTAATGTTCGCTAAAAAATAAAGCCAAAACGGAAGCTAGTAGAAAAAGGAGATAACAAATGAGCATAGCAGATATAGTACAACGAGGCTGGGACGCGATCGGCGCCGGAAATTTCGACGCATTAGTAGACGACTACGTGGAGGAAATGACATTCATCATGCCGGGCCAGGCTGACATCCTTGAGGGACGGCAGGCGTTTCGCGCTGCTCTGAATGGTCTTGGGGAGGATTCTCCCGCCAGGATTCGAAATCACGGGACTACGTCAGATCGAGGGCAAAAACGAAGTCGTCTCAATCGTTGAGTGGAAGTCCGAGAAGGTTGCTGGTTCCCAGTTGTCCGTTCTGTTCAAGTTTGAAGGTGATAAGATTTACGAAGAGCGGTGGTTCGTCGACACGGAGCAATGGAAGGAAGCGTTCTGAAATCTGCTTTTTGATGATCGTCTCGGCCTCAGGCACCGAAACGCCACATTGCCGAACAAAACGCTCCACGCCAAGTCCTGAGCCGCTTCGGCGTTAAAAACCAACATAATTTCAACACTACCCTCTTCGTCCATACTCTCTCCTTGCTCAGCGTTGCGGCTTTTCCACACATTGGCTGAAGGCCGACGCTACATCTTGCAACTCTCATCACTAACGATTTCATGCGCCTAAATCGTTACCATTTTCTAAGCTAGCCTTATAAAAAATTAGACCGTATCCGCTCCTCCACCCAAAGGCTTTCGTCTCGCGGCTTCCTGATCGAGTTGCAGCATTCCTACCGGATTGTCACCTACCAATACTAGACGGTCGATCATATCCCTGACATTTTTTTCTTCTTCGACCTGCTCATCAAGGAACCAGTTGAGGAAGTTTTTCGTTTCGTAATCCCGCACTTCTTCAGCCGCAGAATATAAACTGTGAATTTGAGCGGTGACCTTCTGTTCCTGATCAAGACTGGCTTGAAACACTTCGATGGCACTTTCATATTTCGCACAGGGTTGATCGATAGACATCAGGCTAACCTGCGCGTTGCGGTCAACCAGGAAATGGTAAAATTTCATCGCATGATCCGTTTCTTCCAAGCTCTGCGTGTACATCCATTGAGCAAAGCCTGAATATGGCGTTTCCTCAAACCAGGATGACATCGCCAAATAGGTGTACGAAGACGACATTTCGTGATTGATCTGCTCGTTCAGCAGAGTGCGCAATTTATTATCGAGATCCATGCAACGACCTTAGGTCATCCTCTGGAAACTGTCCAGACTGCGCTCGTAAATTTCACAGTGCCGCTCGCCGTAATGAACAGTGCCCAAGATCCTATCTGCCGAGGCTCGAAGCAGGAGTCGACCATGACGATCCCCCATCCGATGACAGAATCAAAGCGGGCCGACGATCCACATAGGCCAATGATGGAGGAACCCGAACAGGGGCCTCCTGCTCATCCCCATTGGCAATGGATTTAGCCATCGCAATTGCCGGAGCAATCGTAGTTTGAAGCATCGATCCTGGCAATTGACCTCGAACTACTTCCACTTCGGTTCCTGTGCCTATTTTTTTGTAGAGATTAATCACATCCCGGGAACGCATGCGAATACATCCGTAGCTGGCGACTTGCCCAATCTTACTCTCTTCAGCCGTACCGTGAATGTAAATAAAGCGCTCATAAGCATGCCGATTACGTTTCTCTGTTCCAGTCAGCCAGATAATACGGGATACGATCGGGTCACGCCCAGGGGAGTTCGGTTTCAAAACCTCTCCCGTACGCTGACGCGATTTGAACACCGCCCCCTTGGGCGCATCGCCACCAATTTTTTTAGCCACTTTCATTGTGCCAAGTGGAGTCCGATAACTTCCCGGTTTATCACCTTCACCAAATTTAGAAGTCGAAACGGGGTATTTCTTCACCAGATTGCCATCTTTATAAAGAGCCAGCTTCTGCTCCTTGACCGAAATTACCACCCTACTGGATTTGCCCGTCGAAACCGACGCACACTGGCAGAAAAACAACAGGGTAACACAGCTCAATCCCATGAGAGCGAAACGCTTTAGTAAGGGTGAGTATGGGGGCAATTTTCGCATACCAATAAGTGGGTAAAGCCTTCAACAATCCATGGCTTCATGAATACGAGCCAATTCCAACAAAACTAAGTGCCAACTCTCCTATGGAATTCATAAAAATCAACTCTTTTTAAGTTATTGCTGTATAAGACTTTAGCATTGTTAGCATTGCTCTATAGAGCAATGACAATAAGATATATAATGCGACGCCTCATTTCCATATGACGTGATTATATCCTGCTGTAGCTGGTCAGGTTCGTGAAAAACAAATACTGGCCAAGGTGGAATTCAGCCACTAGCTTGAGCGGTCGAATTCATATTGGGTTCGACAAGATCCCCGACATTATTATTGAATCCATGCACCCCCTGACACGCAAATATCTCTACACCCTCAGTGCCGGGATTTCTGCGCTCTTATTTTTCTGCGTAACACCGTCTCCAGTGTCTGCTCAGGAAATTCCCGAGGACTTGCTGCAAGATGCCCATGTACGTGAGGAATTCGGCGTTAACAAATTCACCGCACCTTCGATTAAAAAGATCTTTGAAGATCTCGAAACTCTCGGCGATTTACCTTACGAAAAACTCAAACGACCCATTCCAGGCAGCCCGCCCACCAATCGCACACGCCTTGCCTTGGAGTTGGGTGGTCTTATAGCCGATGGATTTTTAGTAGTCGAAGCGGAAAAATTACTCGATCTTGAGGCTGTCGGCCGGGCTCTGTGGAAACGAGCAAAAATCCTGAGCGC
>JAADHD010000044.1 GCA_013152075.1 Verrucomicrobiota bacterium
CGATTCCTCCATCGATTTCAAGTGGGGCATCGAAGCTCCTGACCCCAGCATGAAAGCTGATAATTTCATGGTTGAGTGGACTGGAAAAATTCAACCACCTGTCTCGGAAGACTTTATCTTTGACGCAAGGGTCAACGACAATATGGCAGTCTGGATCGATGGAAAATCAGTGCTCAGCGGCTCCTACCCGCAACACCCCCAGAGTAAAAAAATCAAACTCGATCACAACAAATGGCACGACATTCGCATTGTCTTCAAAGAGGGATCTAAAGAAGCTGAGGCTAGGCTCAGTTGGCAAAGCCCTTCCATCCGGCATCAGACAATTCCGCCCGGTAATCTCCGTGTTTTCACCTCCGACCCTGCCAGTAAATCCACCGGGCCGAGTCTAGCGACTTACAACATCGTTGCCCCTGACGGACAGAATAGAAAAGGTTCCCTCTCCTCAGCTGACGGCGGTGCCTTCATCCACGTTGTGGGCGACATCTCATCAGGTTTGTATCAGTTGGAGATCCCTAAAGAACAGACTGAATATTTCAAGGATCTATTAATACCCGAGGCAACATCAATTCCGTTCACCGTAAAAAGAAATCCTGATGAAAGCCGCCTGGTTCAGTTGTCGAGCAATGACTTTTCCTTTCTCAATAATTTTGTCAAAATCATAGACACCGATACGACGGAAAACGTTCTGAAAATCCTCAACGGCGCCAGCTTTGGCAAGGAGCTGTGGAAAAATCTAGCGGTAGGAGCATTTTTGATCCTACTGATTGAAATCGCCCTGTCCCGATGGATCGCGCGCGAGCGGCGTAGCGGAGAGGAAATCACTATCGATTTTGAATCTAATCACGCGCCCAGTGATGGCTTCAACGAACAACTTGCCAAGGTTTCAAATTATCAATCTTGAATAAAAATATCGCCACGTGAATCTCGAAACTTTACAACGCCCGGATCTCATTGGGCTTAGCTGGGCTCTTACCGGCCCGCTAACGATAGTGCTGACAGCACTATGGATCACCTCCCATATAGTCCGCAGCAAAGAACGTTTTTCCAACTCGCGATTTGCCAGCATCGCTTTTTTCTTGGCGGGCACAGTANCGGGGTACGCAACTTTCTGGGCTTTGTTCCAGTTTCTCGGAGCATTCCTTGTATTATCTACCGATTGGTCGCTCACCTTTCTCGCCTTTTTTGGAGCCTTGACGCTTGAAGCTCTAATCTCTCTGTATCAACTGGAAAAATCTCTCACCACTCCAAGACGCGGCCGTTTACTCCTAGCTCTACGCAGCATAGCGCTGGTTCTGCTGCTGCTAGTTTTATTACAACCTGTGCGCTCTTTTTTAGTGGACCGAGAAATCAATCGCGAAGTAGCCGTGCTCGTTGATGATTCACAGTCCATGCATCTGCCCGATCAGCGCCTGTCAATATCGGAGCAACTTGATCGAGCCACAGTGATGGGAGTCGAGGGCTTGGAAAAGCGTCCGCAGCTCCACACTATCACTAAAAACCTGAATCATTTTCATCACGAAATACTTGCTGAAACAAACGCATTGGAGACTGCCCCTGACGCCGAGGCCCTGCTCAAATCGAGAACCGACAACTTGACTGCCTTGCTCGAAAAAGGCAAAGCCGCAATCAAGGATGCGGACATTCGACTGCAAAAATTCACCACCCTCACCAAACTGCCTGGTGATGCGAGCAAACGCATCACTGACCTTAATGCTAAACTCAAGGGCCCCTTGTCCCAAATAATCAATGAGGCGAGCAAGCAACTGAAGGCCGCCAATGCGAGCACTTTCATCGCGCAACTGAAAGCCCTGACCAAACCTCTCGGTGAGAACCTTGCCGCGCTACCAGGTATCGGCACACAAATCGACCAAGCCTTTTTCAATCAACTCAGTGAGAAACAACGACTAGCCGTCGGCAAAGCCGCTGAACGCCCGCGCGTTGACATCGCCCGGCAACTTCTTACGCCATCCCCAGACAAAGCAGCCGGTGATTCAGAAGAAAAACTCACATTCCTGGATGAGCTCGCAAGCAATTACAACGTGCGGTATTATCGCTTCGCTCGAACCATCGAGGAAATCCCCAACATCACTGCGCTTGAAACGGAATCGGCAACAGCCTCCGCTTCCTCTTTCCGGTCGCTTACAGATCTCGCGGGAGCTTTGGACCATATTCTGGAAACCACCTCACCAGAATCTCTTGCTGGCGTATTATTACTCAGTGACGGCCGCCACAATTCCAATGTGCTTCCCGAGGATCATCTCCGCCGCATGGCTTCACAAAAATCTCCGCTCTGTGCCATTCCAATCGGCAGCCAACTGGGCCCGATGGATGCTTCCATCCTTAGCCTTAACGCGCCAGAATCAATCTACCTCGGAGACCGAATTGTCGTTCGTGCCAATATCAAAATCGATGGTTTGCGCGGCAAAAAAATCAAAGCTGTCCTCAACAGCAATGGCGAGGCGGTTGATGAGCAAATCATCGACGTCAACGACGTCGAACTCCGCCAGGAAATCCGCTTCGCTCATCTGCCTAAGGACAAAGGCATCTATGACTACAAGCTCACTCTTGAGCCCGACGCCGCCGAACAATTTTCGGACAATAATTCCTGGGAATTTAAAGTAGCGGTCACCGATGACCGGACCAACGTCCTGCTTGTTGACGGTTACCCTCGTTGGGAATTCCGCTACCTCAGAAATCTTTTTTACGGGCGGGATAAATCTGTCCATCTACAATATGTCCTGCTCAATCCTGATCCCATCGACGGGCAAGCCCCCCTGCCGCCGGTCCACGCATCTGCCTCGAGGAAGTTTGGAGACGCCGAAGCCACTCGATTGCCGGAAAATGAAGATGAATGGAGACTCTTCGATGTGATCATCCTCGGCGACATCCCCCCCGCTTCAATTGATTCGAAAACCTGGGCAATCATCCAGAAATCTGTCGCAGAACGTGGAGCTCTCCTTATTACCGTCGCCGGTCAGAGATACATGCCTCATGCTTTCAAAGCGCCTGACTTTATCGACATGGCTCCAACCGTCTGGAACGCGTCTGATAAAACGCAAAACGCAAAGCCAGATGAAGCTTACCATCTCGAACTTACCTCGGCCGGACGCAGTCACATGGCTACTCAACTTTCAGCCAGCCGTGCAGAAAATTCACGCCTCTGGTCCAACATGCCGGAATTACACTGGCGCGCCAACTCCAGCAAAATCAAAGAAAGCGCTGAAGTGCTGGCCTACGCCCGCCCTGCCAATGGCAACACGCTGAACCTCGAAAACCAGAACGCAAATCCAAACGAAGTCGAGAAAGCATTGCAGGAACTAGCCAACCGCAAACAATTCGAGAAAGACAATGCTCTGATTGTCGCGCAGCAATACGCTCTTGGGAAAGTCATACAGTTGAATTTTGATCGCACCTGGAGATTACGCTATGGCGTTGGCGACACTTACCATCATCGTTTCTGGGGTCAGGTTCTACGATGGGGCACCGGCGAAAACCTTCGCTCGGGCACTGAGTTTGTAAGACTGGGAACTGATCACCTTACCTATACTCCCTCTGACCCGATTAAAATCGTCGTCAAGCTACTCGATTCAAAGCGTCGTCCGGTCACCAATGAAACCATGTATGCCAATCTCATCAACGAAGAAGGTGAATCCCTCCACCGCCAGCGGCTCAGCTACCGCACAGGATCCAACGGCATGTATGAAACCAGCATCGCGCCCCTGCCTGATCCAGGAAAATACACAGTTCAAATCGAAAGTAAATCCGTCGACAACGCTCTCCAAAACGACACTGACACCACTCTGTCAAAAATTGAAACCGAGCTGCTGGTGGTCTCGACTCGCAACCCGGTTGAGCTCGCGGAACTCACTGCCGACCACGATTTCCTCACTCATGCCACCCAACTCTCTAACGGCGGCATGGCCAATATCACCAACGCCTCTTCACTGATCAGCTACTTCGGAGCGCCAAAGGAAATCCTGACCGAGCGCCGCAATATCACTCTGTGGGACAAATGGCCTTTGCTGATCACCTTTTTAGGCCTCTTCAGCGCGGAATGGATTTTCCGCCGTCGCGCTGGCCTCCCATGACCCTCTTCATTGTTCATCGTTCATTCCTAATTCCTAATTTGCCCTACCATGAGCTCACTCACCGATTCCGACATCCGCAATCTCCCGGCACCGATCGTCGACAAACTGCAAAGTCTGATCAGCCGCGTTCGTCGCCTGATTTTTCTTCGCGGCTTATTCGCCACCATCGCCGCGGGCCTGATTTCGATTCTTATTATCATGGCCATCGATGCCTCCTTCACGCTGTTTTCCGACACGGCTAGGTGGGCCCTGTCCCTGTGTGGACTGGCCTTCACCTCAGGAGTTGCGTGGCATTTTTTGATCCAACCCCTCTTAAGAAAACTCACCCTCACTCACATTGCACGCATCCTGGAAACGCGTCACCCGGAACTTCAGGAACGTATTTCCAGTGCCGTGGAGCTGATGAGAAGTGACGATCCTGACTCGATCAAAGGCTCGAAAGAACTGATCGATGAAGTGGTGAACTCCGCTGTCATCGATGTCAAAGACGTGCAACCTGAAAGCGAATTTGATAACAGCAAAACCCAACGTTTTTTCTATGCCGCAGTCACCACGGCATCCATCATCCTCATTCTGTTACTCATCTGGCCACGCCAAACCGGAGTCCTGTTCGCCCGCGCCATTGCCCCCTTCCTCGACATTGGCAATGCTTACTCCAATACCCTCACCGTTGATCCCGGTGACATCCGTATTCCTATCGGTGAAAGCGTAACGGTGCAGATGAGCATCAAAAACAAACACATTCGTCGTGTCACCTTACGCCGCAGCGAGGATGGAACAGGAAACGAATCTGTAGAACGCATGACTTTGCTGGAATCAAATCCGGACGGCACACAGACTTTCACCGTAACCTTCCCCGCAGTCGCCGAGAGTTTTCGCTATCGAATCAATGCTGGTAGCGCCGTCAGCCGTTATTATAATGTCGAGGCGGTGCCTCTGCCTGAAGTGGAAAACCTCACGATCCGCTATGAATACCCGCCTTACACCGGTCTCGAAGCCCGGGAAGAGGAAAGCAAAAACGGTGACATTTCTGCCGTGGAACACACCGAGGTCACAGTCACAGCCCAACTCAACAAGGCTGTCACTCAAGCAAATCTTAGCATTAACGAAAACCTGACTCCGGCGGAGGCTGTTATTGATACCGAAAACCATCAAGCTTCCTGGAAATTTCCTCTCAAACCCGGCACTACGGGAATCTGGAAGCTCAAGTTACAGGACG
>JAADHD010000472.1 GCA_013152075.1 Verrucomicrobiota bacterium
GGAACCAAACACCACGCCCCATCAACTGGCAATTCACTAACACGGATGCAAGGATCAAGCTCAAACGCCTGTATCCGTCAATTTAGACTTGTTCGAACACTAGCGAGCTCTGGTACCACTAGCTACTGCTGATTATGCGTATTACTCAGCAGCAACCGCTTTACGCGCCTTTTTAATCAGGCTACGAACTGTGTCAGAAGGTTGCGCGCCTTTTGAAATCCACTCATCCGCTTTCTCAAGATCGATTTTGCAGTTATCGCCTTCAGCTAGGGGATCGTAGGTTCCGAGAGCCTCGATGATCTTGCCTTCTTTAGGAGCACGGCCATCCGCTACCACTACCCGAAAATGCGGGCGTCCCTTCGATCCTTCACGTTTTAATCTAATTTTTACAGCCATCTTATCCTGTTGTTACAGTCTATTTCCCAAAAAAGAGGGACTCCCATTTAAGCCTCCCTACGATAAAATCAAGCAGAATTACATGCCAAATCCACCCGGCATCCCTTTCCCTCCGCCCATTCCACCCATTTGAGCCATCAGAGCTTTCATTTTACCCTTACTTTTCATCATTTTTCGCATCTGGGATACCTGCTTGAGCAGGCCATTGACCTGAGTGACCGAAGTGCCGCTGCCGCGAGCAATCCTCTGGCGGCGCCTGCCCTTGATAATCCCCGGGCGGCTTCTCTCCTTGAAGGTCATCGACAAAATAATCGCTTCCGCCTGCTTCATTCGGCGTTCATCGACCTGCATATTGCCCATTTTTTTGCCCATACCGGGAATTTTGCCCATCAGGTCCTGCATCCCCCCCATTTTATCCATCATCTTCATCTGGGACAAAAGGTCATTAAAATCAAAAGCTCCCTTCTGTAGCTTTTTGGCCATCTTCATGGCCTCGTCCTCATCAATCACCTCGGCGGCTTTTTCCACCAACCCGACCACATCCCCCATTCCCAGAATCCGCCCCGCCATCCGGTCCGGCACAAAAACCTCCAACTGATCCAGCTTCTCTCCCGTTCCAGAAAATTTGATCGGTTTTCCAGTCACAGTGCGCATCGAAAGCGCCGCCCCGCCGCGGGCATCCCCGTCCAGCTTGGTCAATACAATCCCGGTGATCCCCACCGCCTCGTCAAACTTGCCCGCCACATTGACAGCCTGCTGACCCGTTGCCGAATCAGCGACAAACAACACTTCTCCCGGATTCAAAAAATCACGCAGCCCCTTAAGTTCAGCTACCAAACCCTCTTCGACCTCCTGACGACCCGCGGTATCAAAAATAAGCGCCGTGCCATTCTGCTCTTCTGCCCAGACCAAGGCCTCCTTGGCGGTTTTCAGCACATCCTTGGATCCCGCTTCGGGACAAAACACCGGCACATCAATCTCACGGCCAAGGGTCGCCAACTGCTCGATCGCCGCCGGACGTGCCAAATCACAAGCGATCAGCAAAGGACGTCGCCCCTGTTTTTTCAGATGCAGGGCTAGTTTGGCTGAAGTCGTCGTCTTACCCGCCCCATTCAAACCCACCATCAAAATCCTCGCCGGCGGATTCAGCTCCAACGGCGCGGCATCGCCCCCGAGCAACTCGGTCAGCTCATCCTGAAACACCTTCACCATCTGCTGGCCAGGGGTCACACTGCGCAGCACGCTTTCTCCGAGAGCTTTGTCTTTCACCCTAGCGATGAAAGCCTTCGCCGCCGAAAACTCCACATCAGCCTCCAGCAAAGCCATGCGCACCTCGCGCAGGGCCTCGGTGACATTCTTCTCGCTCAGCTTGCCGTGACCGCGAAGCTTCTTAAAGGTATCCTGTAAACTGTCTGAAAGTTGTAAAAACATGTTATTCGGTAAAGTTAAATAGAGAACATTTAGAAGAATAGTAAACTCACGCCGCTCAATATTATTTGATCACAGCAGCCGTTTTTGATTCCTTCTTACCTGCACTTTTCGGTGCTGTATTGCTTTTTACTGGTTTTGCCTTCGGCTGCAACTTTTTTTTAGGAAGATATCCTGCCGCCAAATCCACCTGAAACTTCCAGGCAATCACCTCCGGCTTTGAGCCGCCCTCATGACGAAGCACCACTTGAACTGAACAATTCTTATTCCTTAACCTCTGAGGCACTTGATAGCGAATCACCCCCGCAAGCGCATCAAACTCATGCGGCACCTCCCCCAGGCCGGACACCCGCATGCGAATACTTTCAGGATCCACATCTGAGAGCTTGGACACATTCATCTCGATCAGCGGCATACGCGCGGAAATTTTCTCTCCGTCTGCCGGACGGGTCGTCACCAGTGGCACATCATTTTTTTTGCCCGCCGTTTTTTTGCTGGAACCTGCCATCAACCGACGCCCCGAAGCAAGCATGGTAGCCCCCTTGAAAGTCATCGCCTGAGTGAAATTAGCATCGCTGGTTCCATAAATCATGTAACGCCCAAGCTCGCCAGCAGGTGAATCCCAATTCGTTTTCTGTTGGTTCACGGTGAATAAAAACTCGTAACCCGCAGCCTTCCCCCTCTCGGCCACATGATTACTATAAATCCCATAAGGATAGGCAAATGTTTTCAGCACCGTGCCGTGCTCGCCGAAATTTTCGACGAGAAATTCATACGATTCTTTAAACTCCACGTCGAGCCAAGCATCGTAATCCTCATCACTGCGACCTTCCTTTAACAGCATGCTCGTATGGCTCACACTATGACTGCCAATCACCCCTCCCGCCGCCATGATTTCCTTCACCTGCTCATAAGTCAGCGAGCGCCCGCCAATGCCGACATATTTTTTATACAGGAACAAAGTGAAAGGATAGCCAAACTCTTTTAATACCGGCAGAGCCAGAGAATGCGTTGCTTTCCACCCATCATCAATAGTAATCATCACACACTGGTCCGGGATATTTTTTTTACCGTGACGCCAGGCGATGAAATCCTCAATCCCAATCACCGGCATGCCGGAATCCTTGATCATCTGCAGCTGCTCACGAAACTTGCCGATATTGAGAACCATGTCTTTCTTCGACACTCCCTCGGTGAAATCGTGATAACCCAGAATCGATACCTGGGCCTCCTTATTGATCACCTTCTTCTTCATCGCCACCGCCTTCGGTGGAGGAGGAATCACCGTAAACGGTTCTTCCGCAAGCTGCTCCATCAAGGTCGGCTCCCTCTTCTCCACTGCTTTCCCGGATTTCTCCGCCTCTGACACCCGTTCGGCAATACGGGTCGAAAACTCCTTGGCCTTTTTGCAGGAAACAAAAGTAGTCAAAAACAAACACGTAAAGGAAACCAACAAAGCGCTCCTCTGTTTCCTCATGATAAAAAATATACCCTTTTGACTCACCATTTCCCTAGCTCGATTCCCTAGCTCGATTCCCTGCCACTATAACTCAATCCTTAAAAAGATCACCCCAATCATGGCAAAACGAACATCACTCCCCTCTGTTGAGTTCATTGCTTGTTTTAAACATAGGGCAACGGCTTCTAAGGGCCGAGGCAATTACAAGAACTCGGCCTAAAGGCTTTTTGCCCCATTTCACATTGGCCAAAAAACGCACTATCGTAAAACAGTCTTGACTATTTTACGATGATAGAGAAAATGGTCATTATGAAAACCAAGCAACGCCTCTACGATTCCCTATTGGCAGAACATTTGAGTCATGAGCGACAGATGGCCTTCATCAGTGGTCCGAGACAAATTGGCAAAACCACCACTTGTCGCAATCATACTGATCATTACCTCAACTGGGATAATATTGACCACCGCGAACAAATCCTAGGCAGCTCTACACAACTCGCACAAAGCCTTGCTTTAAATCGCCTGTCTGAATCCCGCCCTACCGTGCTCTTTGACGAATTGCACAAATACACTCGCTGGAAGCAATTCTTAAAAGGCTTTTTTGACACTTATTCTGAGCAGACGCGTATCCTTGTCACAGGTTCAAGTCGATTGGACACCTATCATCAGGTCGGTGACAGCCTCATGGGTCGTTATTTTTTATATCGAATGCACCCCTTTTCTGTAGCCGAGACGCTTCATCAAGATATCCCCGATCTCAAACGCATCGTTCGAGCGCCTAAAAAACCTACACCGACAGAATGGAACGCACTCTGGACTTATGGAGGTTACCCAGAGCCTTTCCTCAAGCGCGAAGCTCGCTTCAGTAGACGTTGGCAATCACTGCGCAGCCAACAACTCTTACGCGAGGACATCCGGGACCTCACCCA
>JAADHD010000051.1 GCA_013152075.1 Verrucomicrobiota bacterium
GGACTTGGCACGGCAAAGACATTGTTGAGGAGTATGAGCCTAAGGCGAAGTTTGAGAAAAATTTGGATGAGGCGATTGATGAGCATGCACTGCAATTTTTGAATGATGCTAAAAAAACCAAACAAGCTGAAGGGAGGACGAGGGCTGACAAAGAATTTGCTAAAATGGCGAATATCACTAAGCAAAACTGGTGGGCTGTGGAGCCACGGCAAAAAGTGTTTCACGGGCCTGGCAAGGTGAGGGGTGTGGGCATCGAAGAAATCTATAAGAGAGCTTTGCGGCACTCGGCTCAGATTCAGGTTTTCAGTGATTTGCCCTTGATCCGGGAAACGGCGATTGGTGAAGCACGCGGCCAGTTTGATACGGAGCTATATGGTTTTTCCCGTTATGATAGAACGGACGAGCCGGTGGGCTCTACTTTGGAAACAGGCATGCCTGGTTTTTTCCGTGAAACGGGTTGGACATCTGAAGTAGGCTTGAGGAAAAAATTCCTCCCAGGGACTCGGGTGAGCATTGCTCAGGAGTTTTCCCAAATCAGCAATAACTCGCAATTTTTTGTTCCTGGCAATCAGGGCTTGTCGCGTTTGAAATTAACCGTGATGCAGCCTTTGCTGCGTGGGGCAGGGGTGACTTACAATCGCAGTTTGATCCAAATCGCTAAGCTGGATGCCCAGGCGGGTTATGCTGAGTTTGTGCGTCAGGTGGAGACTCATCTGATGGAGTTGAACCGTAGTTATTGGTCGCTGTATCTTTCTCGTGCCGCACTGGGCGAGAAACGTCGCTTGGTAAAACAAACTGCTGAAGTGGTGGAACAAATCGAATCGCGTGCCAATCTTGATGCCGATTCGAGCCAGTTGTTCCGAGCACGTTCTGCTTTGGCTAGTCGTAAAGCAGATGTGGTGAGAGCAGAGTTGGCGGTGAAGAATATTGATTCGCGTTTGCGCTCGCTGGTGAATGATCCTGAGCTACTGGAGGCTTCAGAGTTGGTTCCCCGCAATCTTCCGATCACCACCAAGGTGAGTTCTGATTTTGGTCAAGCTATCGCCGATGCTCTGCAGTTTCGTCCAGAAACCAAACAAGCGGAAGCGCAGTTGAGAGCAGCTGCGATTCGGGAAAAAATGATGAAAAACGAAAAACGCATCGAACTCAACGTGGTAGGTGAGGTCGGTATATCTGCTTTGCGCAGTGGTGGAAATTGGCAGGGTGCTTACGGAGATCAATATCGAGACGGCAGCCCTACTTGGGGGCTTGGAGTGATCGGATCGGTGCCTTTGGAGCGAAGGTTTGCCAAAGCGCGCTTGCTACGTGCTAAGTTGGAGAAACGACAGCAGAAGGCACAATTGCGCTCGACGATGGATACAGTTTTGTTGGAAGTGCAGATTGCTCATCGCGAGGTGGTGACGGCTTATCCTGACATGCGAGCTAAGTGGGATGCAGCGCTGGCGGCAGGTAAGGATTTGGAGGTTTTGCTCAAACGTCGTTCGGTGGATGCCGATGGCAAAGAGGACGTATCGACCAGTTTGTATTTGGAAAGAGTGCTTGATTCGCAATTGAGACGTTCGATGGCTCGCGAGACGTTTCTGGAATCGCAGGCTATTTATAACTCTAGCTTAACTAATCTGGAGAGAGCGAAAGGCACTCTGTTGGAGAGCGAAATGGTGGACATACAGCGTGATTACGACAATGAGCAAGATTTGCCAGAGATCAATCTTATCAAAGATGCAGCAGCAAAAAGTGCTAAAGCGATCTATGAGAGCGTGAAATAGATAAAGAGAAAAGAGATTAGAACCGCGAACATCCTACGCTGAAGCTACGGCGCTCAAGATGGACGCTAATAAACACGAATAGGAGGGGTGCTTGAGGGCAGTGAAGATGGGGTGAAGTGACTTAGGTTTTTAGGCTCTGAATGATGGGGGAATTCTGGAAAATAAGATCTCATCGTAAGGAGGCTTGGGATGACGGAGAGATGCTGAGGGCGATCAATCGCCTGGCTCCTGTGCTGAGTAAAAGCCCCACTGATGAACTGCGTTCTCTGAGTCAGCGATTGATCGGGGATGTGAGAGAGCGGCAACCTCCGCTTGGTGAGTATCTGGTTGAGAGTTTTGCCTTGGTGCGTGAGGTGGCTCGGCGTGAAGTGGGATTGTTTCCTTACGATGTGCAGATTCTCGGGGGCTTGGCGATGTGTCGTGGAACCATTGCGGAAATGGCAACCGGTGAGGGGAAAACATTGGTGCAGAGTCTGCCAGCCTACTGTTTTGCATTGGCGGGTAAGGGGGTGCACGTGGTGACATCCAATGCCTATCTGGCCGAACGGGATCAGGAATTTTCCCAGGGAATATTTGATTTCCTGGGTATAAGCTCGGCCAGCTTGCCGGAACGAGTGCCGCCTCTTCAAAAACAAAAAGCTTATGCCGCTGATGTGACATTTGGCACTGGAACGGAATTTGGTTTTGATTATTTGAGAGATCAATTATTACTTTTTAGTCAGCCCAAGACTCGGTTGGGAGAAAATTTTGCCAGAGCCGTGATGAGAGAACAGCCTCCCGCTTTACCTTTGGCGCAACGTGGACTTGCTTGCGCGATTATCGATGAAGCCGACAGCATATTGATCGACGAGGCCATGACTCCGCTGGTTATTGGAGGTAAAAACAGCGGGGAGGGAGGTGTGGATGATGTTTACCATGCGGCTCAAAAAGTATCACAGCTATTGGAGGATGAAGCTGATTATAAAGTGGATGGGGCCTACAGGACGGTGCGATTGACGGAGGTGGGAGTGGAGCGACTACGATCAGTGGGGGTGGAGGTTCCCTGGGCTTCGCTCAAGCGGCCGTGGGAGCGCTATGTTGAGAATGCCTTGCGTGCTGAATTATTCATGAAACGCGATACGCACTATATTGTTAATGAGGACAAAGTTGTGATTGTGGATCAGTTCACTGGGCGAACCCGGCCCGATAGCACTTGGCGGGAGGGTTTGCATCAAGCGGTGGAAGCGAAGGAGAAAGTGGAAGTGAATCCGGAAAATGAAACTTTGGCCAGTGTATCGCGGCAGAGTTTTTATTTACGCTATGCCAAGCTGTGCGGCATGACCGGCACGGCGATGGAGTCCGCGAATGAATTTGCAACAGTGTATCATTTACCGGTTCAAGCAATTGCCAGAAACAAACCCTTGATAGCAGTGGGATTGCCAGAGAGAATTTTTGTGGATCAGGAATCGCGCATGAATGCGATTGCAGAAGAAATTGTGAAGCGTCATCAAACTGGACAACCGGTTTTGGTGGGCAGTGGAACTATTGGCAACAGCGAACTATTGGCTACTTTGCTGGATGAAAAAGAGGTAAAACATTCGTTATTGAACGCCAAACAGGATGCTGAAGAAGCGGCGATTGTTGCCAGAGCGGGTAAAAAAAATGCGGTGACGATTGCCACCAATATGGCTGGTCGCGGGACGGATATTCCTTTGGGCAGTGGAGTGAATGAATTGGGTGGTCTTCATGTGATCGGATTGGAGATGGAGGAATCACGCAGGATTGATCGTCAGTTGGGCGGACGTTCTGGGCGTCAGGGAGAGCCTGGCAGCTCGCAGTGGTTTTTATCAGCGGACGATCAGGTGATCCGCGTGTACAGTCCGGTGGCCGCAAGGCGCTTGGCAGAAAGTAAGACGGATGGAAATGGAGAAGTGGTGCCCGGAGCCTGGCCGACGATTTTCAGGAAAGCACAGCAAAAAGCAGAGAGCCAGCATCTAGAGGGGCGGCGATCTGTCATGCAGCGGGACAAGTGGTTGGCTGATACCAAAATGAGATTGGCGTGAGCGGCTAGGCGAAAGCTTGCGCTAGCGCGCGCATTTTAAAATAGGGTGCGGAAAAATCTATTCAAGTTGCGAGAGATATTGCCCCGTATCAAATAATCCTACCCGACAACCTAACGCCATAAACATTTGTCCGGCCGGACAAATGTTTGTGGAGTTCAGCATTAGAGTTAAATTTACTTGATTAAGGTTCGCTATTCATCTTGGATCAAGGTCGGAGAGGTCAGGTTTTTTTGTCTTAAATTCTGTAAATTACTCATTAGTAAATTTTTTATTTCTCTGTTCCTATTTGTGTATATTCATGTCTATTGGTGGTTCTACTTGGAGATATGAGGTTGTTTGTAATTAGTTTATTGTGCTTTGTTCATGCTGGTGTTTTGTGGGCCACTGAGGTGGTGGGGG
>JAADHD010000062.1 GCA_013152075.1 Verrucomicrobiota bacterium
AAAACCATTCAATCCGGTCGCTTTCTTCGGCCTGGTAGCCCTGGAAAAGTAATTCTGTAATATAAGCACTTTCCTTGTCACCGCAGTATTCCAATAGAACTGCCGCGGCTTTAGGTTTATCAACACAAAAGCCTGCTATCCCGGGTCGCATTGAAATCAGGCCTTTCCTCATGAAAATGGATGCCTGACTAGGGTCGGCGTCTGCTGCTGCAATGTAGTAACCAAGTTTTGCCAGCCTATTTGCACTTTTGGAACTAAATACTGATTCGGAACGATTAAGTATCGGCCATTCCTTTCTATTTCCCCATTTTTTGTCGGTAGGAGAATTCAGTCCTAGTCGCGTTCCATTTTCGATATAGGCCATTAGACTATTTTCCCCCAGCGTTTTCATGGCTGTCACAACATCTTCTTCGGTCAACAGACTGGTGTGATTCGGATTAAAATTAATGATGACCCATTCGCGCAGAGGAGAGTCCAGTTGGTTTATTTTTGCTTTTAGCTTGGAAATTTGTTGAGGAGAGTTTGCTAATTTATTTGAAGCGTAACCTCCTGAGTTTCTATATAAATATGTGTACCATCTTATCCAATGAGGATTGAATAAGTGGCTCTTAGTCCAATCATCGAAGGCAATTGTATCATTTTTAATAGTTTGGTCTGGCAAATATCCAAGCGTGTTGATTAGATCTTTAGCAATTTCTGATACTGTAATATCTTCAGATATTCTGGACACAGAACCGCCCACAAGCTTTCCAGTCGATGAATCCCATTCAGGTGATTTTATGTGCCAATCTTCTGCAGGAATGCCTTTTTCATTGTCATTAATTCTGCGCTGAATAATCACGAACGATTCTCTGACCTCTAGCCGATATGCACGAAGCATGGCCAAGGTTCTGACTCGCGGATTTGAGTGTTCCATTAACTCAGTTAGCTCTTCAAGGGTAGCGGCTATTGATGTCACCTCCCGTAGTCGTTGCCAATCCTTTTCAGAGAGGTCATTGTAAGTGCCTACAGTATAAAGCCTTTCAGAATTAAGAAATTCGTAGTAAGAGATAGATTTAATTTTTTTAGCCGCCGTCTCAAAGTGTTCCTGAAGAGTTTGAGCTGAGGCGTTGCTGCAGATTGAAGCAATAACAAACAAGGCGATCAGTAATTTGATTAGCGCCGATGTGTTCATTGGTTGAGATTAGCACGATTTACATCATCGGTTCGATAATAATTTGTCGATTTTGTGGATAAATAGAGCGGTCTGCCCTCACCCCAAAGGGGTGAAATGAGATAGCCCATGGTGAAACCATGGGTAATGGTAGATAACACAACCGCCCTGAATGGGCGGAATGTTGGGGGGCGAATACCAAATATACCACCCTTTCAGGGTTGGAATATTCATGATGGAATACCCATGGTTGCACCATGGGCTATTTCATTTGGCACCGTTGGTGCCGGGGAATCGGCGATTTCAACCTGAACCTGAAATTGCGCAGATGAATTTACGAAACCTCCTCACCCCAATCGGAACACAACCGGGATGCGTAACTGCGAGGCAACGGTGGATCCGTTGCGCTTGGCCGGGGTGAATTTCCAGTGACGCAAAGCTTCCTTGGCCGCCTTGTCGAGGATGGGGTGGCCGGATGTCTGGGAGAGCTGCAAGTCTTTGATCGTTCCGTCGGGATTGATAGTGGCGATGAAAACCGAGGTGCCTTCGTAACCTTTCTTCCGAGCAAGGGTCGGATAAATCGGCGCGCGCCTTTTCATTGGTCGGGCGGCGATGAGGCCGGAAGAGTGGGAAGGAGGGCTGGAGCTGCGCTTGGCAGACTTTTTTGCAGTTTCTGTCGGGGGTTTGGGGAAGTCCAGGCTGGGGGAGGAAGTTTCGACGATTGAATCGGCTCTTTCGCTTTGCACGAAGGATGCGGAAATGGTGACGATGGGAAGTGAAGGAGAAAGGTGGGAAATGACGATCTTAGGAATCAGTTGAGCCACGTTGGTCAGAGTCTGGCGTGATACGATAATTTCTTCGACCGGCTGGGGATCAGGGATCTCTGCGAGCAGGTCTTCAGCATTGGAATAATGAAGGGTGAACTGCGGAGGAACAGGGGAGTTTCTCTGTGACTTAATCGTGTAGGGGATCAGCACGAGGATGCCAATGAGCAGGGTATGAAAAATAACACTCGTCACCAAGGCCGTGGCCGGACGACGCTTCGTCTGACTGCGGCGAGCATCGTCCTGCTTGGGAAGGGTGACTGTATGAAGTTTTTTCAAGGTGGGTGGGGAAATGTTACTAGAATCTGATTTCGGCGCCAAGCACCACGTTGATACCGGGTTCATTTTGTCCGGAACCATGGGCACGATACTCCTGATCGGCAAGATTTTCCACTGCGGCAGTAATTAGGATGTTATCACTGGCCTGCCAGCCACCGCGCACGGTTGCCACCCAGTAACCTGGCGTTCCACCAGGCGGTATGCGTTGGGTGTCGCGAAGGTCGCGGGTGCTCAGTCGATCTCCTCGGCCGGCTGCTGACACCAGGCCTTCGACCCAGCATCTGCCGTCGGCGAGATCGAAACGAACGCCGCCGTAGCCGTTGGTGGGCATCAGGCGACTGAGCGGCTCGTCGCGTTTGATTGGTTCAGAGGTAGGGAAAGTTGATACTTTGCTGTCCTGGTAAGCGAAGCCGCCGAAAACGGAAATTACTTCGGTAATTTGGAAAGCTCCATTCAACTCAACGCCCTGAACAAAACCATCGCCGACGTTTTGTTTGGTCACTTCGTTTAGTCCATCGACCATTCGGCCGGTGGGAGTGCGTAGAATGAGATCGCTGACACGAGTGTAATAATAGGACAGGCTTCCCGACAGGCGTTCGCCCTGTGTTTTGATGCCGATTTCATAAGTTAGAAAATTTTCCGGATCGAGATTGGGAACCGGAGTTTCGATTTCGTTGCTGCGATTGGAATCGAGTCGTGAGAGATCAGAAAAATTGGGTGCGCGGAAGGCTTGTGAAACACCACCAAAAGCCCGCCAGTGGTTTTTTTCATCAAGTTGCAGGGAAAGGCGTCCGCTGCCGACCAGGTTGCTCCACTGATCATTGATGGAAATTTGCTGTCCTGTGGCAGGAGATTCAACTCGGCCGATGTTGGCTTTGGCGTAAGTGTAACGTCCACCGATATCTGCGGTCAGGCGTTCACCGATTGGAGTGGAACTATTCACAAAAGCTCCAAGAAGATGGTATTTGCCGTCATCACCGATCGGACCCTGGATTTTTTTCCCCTTGAACGAACCGTCGGCATTGTAGTCATTGCGGAAAGAATTGGAGCGATCCTGATAGTAGCTGGCCCCATAGGTGATGTGGGTGATTTCCAGTTCACGATCAAACTGAGCCCAGGCCCCATAGCTGGTTAGATCGAACCCCTGGACGTCAACCCGTCCGTCATTGCGTTCGCGGTAGCGTTCTTCGTCCTGTTTTTGGCGCGAAAGGCTGATGGTGTAGTGATCAAAAAGCGCGTTGTCCGCCTGGCCTTCCAATTGAATATAGGAGAGCATGCGGTTCTGGTCCAGAATTCGGGCGCGTTCGTTGCCAAGAGTCGTGCCGCGCCAGCTTTTTCCGTAGATGGTTTTGTGAGTGCGCCAAGCATTGTTGACCTGAACTTGCTGATGGAACAATGTCAGGCGTGTGTCCTGATTGAGGAAGACTTCGAGCTTGGCGTCGAAGTCCCATTCCTGATAACCGGTTTTAGGTAGCGTGCCGAGCCCGGCTGCGCGAATGTCACCGAAGTCCTTGTAAGTTCCGCCGATGATCAGTCCGTATTTTTCCGAGTCGCTCACAGAACCTTCGAGTCGCTGAATGTAGCTGTTTTCACCGGAAGCGTAGCGGCTGTAAGAACGCCCAGTGGCGAGGAATCCGGATTCAGCGTAAACCGGGCGACGAGTGATCGCCTGAAGCGTGCCGCCAACCGCATCGGCTCCGTAGATGACCGAGCCCTGGGATTTCACCAGTTCGATCGCACTGAGCCCCTGTGAATCGACCGTGTTCCAATATTGATTGGGGCCGGAGCGGAAGGAGGCGTTGTTGAGCCGAATGCCGTCGATGAGAAAAAGGTTATGGTAACCAGTGAATCCTCGAATGATCGGCGAACCTTGCCCGTTGGAAGTTTTTTGGACGACTACGCCGGGAGTTTGTTCGAGCGCCTCGGGCACGGTGCGGATCGCG
>JAADHD010000410.1 GCA_013152075.1 Verrucomicrobiota bacterium
GGCTATCCGGTGTTTGGACTTGGTTTCGAGCCACATTTACAGGCGGTGCAGGATTTTGTGGCTTCATTGGAAAACGTTCGTTCAGTAGGGCGTCAGGGCGGATTTTGTTATCCTAATATGCACAGCGCGATGCGCATGGGGGCGGATGCGGCGGATGAAATTCTCAAACAGGAGACTGGCTCCAGCACTTAAACGAATTTGACTCATGTGTGCGATATTCGGCTTTTCCGGTTTTAATGACGCTGATTATCTGCGCCGCATGGCGAAAATTCTCAGACATCGCGGGCCTGACGGGGAAGGTTTTTTTGAGGCGGATAAATTTGCTTTTGGCAACCGTCGGCTATCGATCATCGATCTGGAGGGAGGGGATCAACCAATCTACAATGAAACTGGTGATTTGGTGGTGGTTCAGAATGGAGAGATCTACAACTACGTTGAACTTCGCGAGCAACTCATAGCGAAGGGGCATGTTTTTAAAACGCAATCCGATACCGAGGTGTTGGTTCATGGCTTTGAAGAATGGGGTGAGGATGTGGTGCAAAAGCTCAATGGCATGTTTGCTTTTGCGGTGCACAACCGTCAAACGGGCGAAACCTTTTTTGCCCGGGACCGCTGTGGGCAGAAGCCGTTTTACTAC
This sequence comes from Verrucomicrobiota bacterium, assembly GCA_013152075.1. Lineage (GTDB taxonomy): Bacteria > Verrucomicrobiota > Verrucomicrobiia > Verrucomicrobiales > DEV007 > JAADHD01. The sequence goes on from JAADHD010000410.1 coordinate 638, forward strand.
TGGAACCAGAACGGCAAATTTGTGTTTGCGTCGGAAGCGAAGGCGGTCGTCGATTGTCCGCATGTGGAGCGGGCGGCGAATCTCAATGCGATCGATGCTTATCTGACGCTGCGTTATGTGCCGGAGCCGGAGACGATGTTTAAGGATATCTACACCTTGCCTGCCGGTCATTCCCTGACTTTAAAACCGTCAGGCGAAGTAGTCGTCAAACGTTACTGGTCGGCGTCCATACGTCAGGATAGTAATTACGCATCTGATGGTGAATATCTTGAACAGCTTGAGCATAAATTCCGCGATGCGGTGAAGCTTACCATGCGCAGCGATGTGCCGGTGGCGGCTTATTTGAGCGCCGGAGTGGATTCGTCGGTCATCACTGCGGCGGCTGTGGAGTTCAACTCTGATCTGAACACCTTCTCGCTGGGATTTGATTCCCCGATTGATGAAACGAAGGATGCGGCGGCCACAGCGAAAATATTGGGTACTAAGCACCACGAGATCGATGTGGTTCCCGATGATTTTGATCGTCTGCCGCGAATCATCTGGCAGATGGATCGTCCGGTGGGTGATGCGCTGATCATTGCCTTTGACCGACTGGCGGCGAGTTGTTCGAAAGATTTCAAAGTGGTGCTTGGGGGGGAGGGGGCGGACGAAATGTTTGCCGGTTATTCTTTTCACAAGATCACCCTACTGGTGGAGTTGTATAAAAAACTGGTTCCGGGATTTGTTCATTCGGGTATTGCTATGCAGGCGCTCAAGTTGATGCCGGTTGGTTTGCTCAATAAGTTTTTTGCCTTTCCTGCGTACCTCGGTGAGAGCGGTAAACAGCGCTTGGTCGAATTCATGGGGCCTTATTACAAAAGGGCGATGCGGGAAAATTACTTCGCGCTGAAAACCCTGTGGAGTGAAGATGATCGCCGATCGGTGTATGGGGCTAACGACAAGTTGCGAGCATCGAGTGACTGGATTGCGGAGACGCCGGATGAGCAGGGGCCATTTCTCGATCGCTTGCTCAAGTTGCAGTATGACGAGTGGTTGCAGGACTGGGCGCTGATTCGTCAGGACAAAAATACCATGGCGCATTCGCTGGAGATTCGTTTGCCATTTCTCGATCACGAACTGATTGATTTGGCTTTTCAAATGCCTCCGCATTTGAAGGCGAAATGGTTCAAGGACAAGATTATCGAGCGTCAGCTCGCGGCGAAAATGTTGCCGCCGGAAGTGGCCAATCGGCCCAAGAACCCGTTTTTCCTGCCGATGGAATATTTTTTCACCAATCCGAAGATCAAGGAATTGATCGAGCTGACCCTGAACGAAGAGCAAGTAAAGAAGCGGGGTTATTTTGATCCGGTAGTGGTTCGAAACCTGGTTGACGGTATGCAGGGACAGGATTTTGTCAGCTTGAAGCAGGTGATGTCACTGGTGATTCTGGAGTTGTGGCACATGATCTTTATCGATCAGTCGATTCGTTTTGATGATTAGGGTTGTGGTAGGGGCGTGCGGCTCGCACGTCCGATGGGCAGGGTTGCCAAATGGGGTGTGGCGTGCGCGATAAGGCAATCGACGGACGACCGAGCCGGTCGTCCCTACCTATTTGGCTTCTAACGCATCCGCGGCCAGGGCGCTGCTGCCGATGATGCCGGCGTCATTGCCGAGTTCGGCCGGGATAACTTTCAGGGCGGTCCAGAACTCTTCGCTGAGGGTGGATTTCAGTTGTTCTTCCAGCGGGTCGAAAAGCACATCGCCGGCGTGAGCTACGCCGCCGCCGATGACGATGGCGTCCGGGTTGAGTAAATAAATAACGCCAGCTAGAGCGGTGCCGAGATAACAGGCGACATCGGCCCAGACTTGAGTGGCTTGGGCGTCACCCTTACGAGCGGCTTCGACCAGGGTTTCAAGGGATGTAAGTTCAGGCGAATTTTCCGGGCGCCGACCCGCATCGCGGAAGCGGCGAGTTGCGATTTCCTGGATCTGTTGATGCCCGATGTAGCGTTCGAGGGCTCCGTGGTTTCCGTAGGGGCCATCGACGCCCTTGAAGTCGACACTCATTTGGCCGATCTCGCCAGCGACGTATTGGCTGCCGCGATAAAGATTGCCGTCGAGAATCAGGGCTCCACCCACGCCGGTTCCCAGAGTCACGGCGATGACATTGCGCAGGCCCTTGGCAGCCCCGAATTTCCACTCAGCGTAAGCCATGCAATTGGCATCGTTGTCCATGGAGACTGGCAGGCCGACTTGTTCGGTGATCAGTGATCCCACAGCAACGCCGAACCACCCAGGCACGTTGGTGAGATTGTAAGTGATACCTTTGCCGACATCAACCGCGCCGGGGATGCCGAGACCAATAGCGAGAACGTTTTCGTCACTTTGCTCGCGCAGTTGAGCAATGGCCTTCACCATAGCGGTAATCGCGGCTTCCGGGCTTCCGTGATCGTGGGTGGCAAAGCGAATGATTTCGCTGATTCGTTCCGGTCCGCGGGTGAGAGCACATTTAATGCTGGTGCCGCCGAAGTCGATGCCGATGGTGGTGGGGTAGCCCATAAGATAGTCAGGATGAGAAATTGAGATTACCGATGATGCGCAAGCCTTCGAGCGTGAGGTAGGGATCAACGCTGTTGATCTTTGGCAAGCCCTCGGCAATGAGCTCAGCGTAACCTCCGGTGGCTACAATGACGGGGGTCTGATCTGATTCAAGTTCCGATTCTACTTGTTCCAGAATTTCTTTTACCAGACCGCGGTAACCGTGAACAGCTCCAGAAAGCATGGCGTCGACGGTGGATTTTCCAATCGCAGCAGGTGGCTCGGCGAGGTCAATCTTAGGTAGTAGAGCGGTGCGGTCGTGCATGTAGTCGGTCATCACATCGAGTCCGGGCGCAATCACTCCGCCGATGTAAGCGCGGTCAGAGGAGATGATGTCAAAAGTAACGGCTGTGCCAAAATCGACCACGATGGCCGGTGCAGTCTCGTGGATTGCGATGACGGCGGCGGCATTGGCGAGTCGGTCGGCGCCGATGGTGGATGGATCGGGAAAGTCGACGGTAATGCCGAGATTAATTTGATGAGAAATTTCCAGCATCGAATAATCATTGGCGAAGGTCTCGAGGATGAGGGCGGCTTTTTTCGGCACCACGGAAGCGATCACGATGTTTTGGAAATGCCAGCCGCTCAATTTCTCAATCAGCGATTTCTGGGTGAGCAATTTGGTGTCGATCACGCGATGCTCGAGTAATTCGATTTCACTCGCGAGGGCGAATTTTGTGCGTGAGTTGTTGTTGTTGATCAACAAATAGGGTGCTGGTTTATCAGACGGCATAAAGGAATGAGGTCAAGCTTTTGAGTTCCAGTTGGTGTCGGTGTATGAGCGACTTTGTTTATCGGGAAGCGATTCAATTTCAAAACCGCCGCTTTTGATTGGAATCGTATCACTCTCGATTAATAGGGAAACCGGCCCGTTGATATCATCACTGTTGAGCCAGTAACGCAAGGTGACGTCCCCTTCACTCGACTTGGGCACTTGGATGGCTGGTTGAAAGGGGAGAAAAAAAGCCGGGACTTCC
>JAADHD010000350.1 GCA_013152075.1 Verrucomicrobiota bacterium
GACGTGCGTCAGTAACCAGAAGTTCGAATCAAGCACCGCCTGCACCGGATCCATGTTGTCCGACGCGTCCTTCATTTCGTATTTCAGGGACAATAACATTCCCCCTGCTCCAAGGATCACCGCTAAAGCCAAACCGATCCGCTTTTTCGACATCCATTCGATAATAAGACATAAGATCACTGAGAAAGCGGCGATAAACAAAACGGTGTCGTAAAGATTTGTCATGGGAGCCGGACGGTCTCGAATGATTCCACGGATTATCATCCCCGCCACGATTAACAAAGTTGCGACAATCGCCCCACCCCCCGTGATTTTCCTCAGCAAGCTCGCCGTATTTCCCTCCGGCCTCAACCACGTCACCGCTAGCAGAATGAAACACAGCACAAATATGATCATCGAATAGAAAAACAAATCCCAACGATAATACCTCAGTTCCAGAGCCACTGTGCCCCCTTGATCCCGCTTGGCGGCAGCTTCATTCACTTTCTCGCTAAGCTCCGTCAGCGCTGCCTTGAAATTTTTCGGATCCTCTGCAGCATGAACCATATCTTCCACACTCTTGATCCAAGGGAGCAAAACATCTCTCTGCGACTTGTCTTCCGTAGCAAGACGAATCGATTCTCCCACCGACAGCCATTTCACATCAGGATCTACTCCTTCCGGAGGAATCATGGCAATCGCGGATGAAAACGTAGACGACGCCAACAACAACCGATAAGTGTTAGCCAGAATTCTCTGATCCTCATCCTCACTCATCAAGCCTCTCTGCATTTCCTGCATCAAAGTTTCAAACTTCACTTCCGGCATACGTTTGAGTAGCTCCGAAATCACGATACGCTCTGCCAGTTTTCGAGCCTCTTCATCGAACATGCCTGCATTGAAAAAATACCCTTTTTTAGCAAACTCAAAATAAGCCATCAGGTATTCATATTCATTCACGTTTGAATTCAGTTGCAGAATCAATGTCTGCACCCTGTCCAGGCTGTCCCGATCATCAGATTGCATTTGGCGATACTTCTGCCCCAACTCACTGAGCTTGGCGCGCGCCACCACCAGGTCGTTGTAAGAGTATTTGTCCCGTTTCCCCTTTGGCGAAATTCCAAGTTGGATAACCACATCCGAATCGTTGATGCGAAAAGTAGGATAAGCCTTCGCTTGTTCTGTGCGGAAAAACACATCCATCAACCACTGGGCTGGAGTCAGTTTGATTTTTTCAGTCTTGTCCGTTTTGGCATCATGTAGTTGGAAGCTCATGCCGCGAACCTGGTGCATCCGAAACATGGAAAATCGCGCTATCGAATCCATTGGCTTGATGCGACCGCCATCCTGGATCGGCAAAGCTGAAAACAAGGCCACCGTTTCGTCGTCCCACTCTGTGTAAGACGGAAAAGCTTCTGAAGTCTCGATGACAAAAGGAGCCGCATTAAGACCGACGAGTCCGGTCATCAGCGCCACGCAAATACCAAATAATGTTTTCATCCTACCTCCTTTGACTGAGCTTTTCGCTGCTTTTTTAAATAATCACCGAGCTTGATCATAAAATGAATCAACAGACCTACACCAGAGACAATCAATGAAGCCAGTGGCCAATGATCCGCTGGATTTTTCATCACGGCCAACACCGTATACATACGTTGATCCCCCTTGTCATCAGCACCACTCGGGCCAAAGCTCGACTGGAAAAAAGTATACCCTTTGTGCCTCAACGGCTCGTTCATTGAAATACGGACATCACGCTCGTCCCCATTCTCGATCTTGGTCACATCAGCCCTATAGACGCGCGCTTTCCGAGTGCCGGGGAAATATTCAAAATGAAAGTCCTTCAATTTGATCTCAAAAGGCACTTTCCATTTTTCTTTAACCAGCCTCACAGCCCAACGCTTTCCATCTTTCTCCACCGTATAAGGAGCAACATCTCCCCCCCACAACATAGCCTCCGGCTTGCTCTCGTCCGCCTTACCCGACTCAGGAAACGATACATACATGCCCGGCAAATTTCGCTCAGCTTCTTTGGCCGGTTTCATTGACATTAATTTGTAACCGTCAATTTCATCTCCTTTTACAGAAGCTGACATCGGTGCACCTGCCGGAACCGGCATCGAATTCTGTTCGCGGCCATGAACCACCATATCAAAAGGCAAATCATCCGAAGTAAACACTCTCATTTCACCCGAACCAATCCGATCTATTTGCCCCGCCGGAATCACCAGGGCCTCAGTTGCCTTACCCTCATCATCCACCGGCATGATATCCAACTGCCATTCAGTATAACTCTCAAACTCGGACGCTTTGTCCCCTTCCCAAATCATCATCGCCCCATACTTTTTGAACTGAAGACCAATCGCGCCCCCAACCAGAAGTAGCAGAATTCCCAAATGGGCGATTAATAGACCTGCTCCCTTCCAGCCTTTTTTCCTTATCTTTAAAATGGAAGCCGAGAGCATGTTGACAAACAATACCCACATCAGTAGGCGAACTCCTGGTATCAGAGGCAAGTCCACTCCACCAACGTCATACCAAACAAAAAGCGAATCAAAATAACGCTTCTGCGTTTCATACAAACCATGTTCGACCTGCTCAAGCGTCCCCAGAAAAGTGAGAATGAAAAACAAGGTCAGAACCGTGCAAGCCAGCCCGAATGAAGAAATGAAACGCAAAAAACGTTGCCCGGGACTAATATCTTTTTTACTCACCCTCGCCCCCTTTCTTTACTAGTTTGAGGGATTCATAAAATTTGGTGAAATTGTCCTCGTTCGCTATCAATAGTTCTTTGGGGCCGGTCATTTTAACAAAAAATGAAACGCTCGGCATCGAAAGTATCAAGCCCGCCATGCGATAATCCGGTTTAGCTTCTGCATCGCCCATGCCCTTGAACGCACCATCCAGTTCGACGTAAGTAGATTCCATTCCAAATAACAGACGCTTGGGCAAATTCTTGATCACTTCTGCCGATTGCGGATCAAGCCCCATCTGTCCTCTCCAACGATTTAAATTTGGTTCCAAGCCGCCTCCGACACGCGAAACATAACATTCCCCCTCTTCTCCAAAGCTGAAATTCAAAGTTCTAAACTGAGAAGCCGCCTCTACTTTCCATCCCTCGGGTAGTTCATAAACCAATGGTGCATTTTCAGCGCGACCATGAGACCCATGTTCCCCTTCCGCATGATTGTGACCGCTATGATCATCTTCGTCCGCCATTCCCATCATCTGGCGAACCATCGCAAAGCGCTCTTTACTAGTCGCGTTAAGCGCGACCTGCTGTTCGCTCTCGGAAAGCTCCCGCTTCTCTGTAATCTGAATCGGCTGACTACCTGAATCGCAACCCACGATACCCAGAGCCAGTAGAGGGACAAATAGTAACAACAGTTTTCGTGGCATAATCGGGGGAACCTGTAGCCTTACCTCCAGAAGCGGGCAAGAAGCAAAATTCAAAATGTTCGGATTGGTAGATTTAGACTCTCAGATCTTAGTTTTGATCAATTTTTTTTACAAAGCGCCGCGTGAAAACATGAAATGTCTGGAAAAGTCCAGAATTTTAAAAAAATCGCATTTTTGATAGTTTTTATGAAAATTCTACTTGTCTTGATAGTTAAAACTTCTTAAGTATATAGTATGAAGTTGAATTTTGCCCTCTTTCTCTCAGTTTGCGTCATTTCCTCAGGATTTTGCGCATCCAACGCCGTTGCCGCAAAAATCACATTCGGCGAATCTCGCATCACCACCGAAAAGCTCACCCAACAACTCACTTTGCAAAAGCAGAAAGTGAAAACATTGGAAACCGAGATCACCAAACTGCGTGGAACTGTCGATGCTCTGAAATCACTGGCTTACGCACCTAATGCGCGCAAAGCACAGTTCAGCCACACTATCAAGGAAGGCGAAACCATCACTCAGATTGCCAACCGGAACGAGATTTCCAGGAAAACCTTGATGAAGGTAAACCACATTTCTGAAAACCAGCAGATCTACATCGGCGATGTATTGATCATCCCTCCCGCACCGCCAGCTGAAGAGGGACAAATCCTAATGGTCAAGGCTGAAGCGCCGAAATCAACCCCGTTACCTACACCAAAAACGAAGACCAAGACCAAGACGAAAACGAAGACCAAAACAACTCCCGCTTCCAAGCCTGCTCCTGCAAAAACAAATAAAATAGCTTGGACTCCTGCCAAACAAATCA
>JAADHD010000395.1 GCA_013152075.1 Verrucomicrobiota bacterium
TCAACAGATTAAACAAGCCCTGAGCGCTGGCGCGAACGTCTTTCGGAAACGCCTCATCAATGAAAATATACAAGGTCGCAAAGAAAAACGCGTAACAAATCCCGTGCAAGACCTGAACCCCAATAAGCACCGGTGCACTATCAGGGAAAAAAGCGAACACCGCAAAACGCGCCGCATGTCCCAACACTCCTACAATCATCGTCACCTTCCAACCCAGTTTTTTGAGAATATATCCCAACCCAATCATGGTCAGAATCTCAGCGACCTGACCGATACTCATCACCAACATGATGTTCTCGGGCTTGATACCCGCTTTCTCCAGGAATTCACCGGCAAGGACAAAATAGCCATTGTGAATCGTGGAATCAATCAGGGTCACCACAAACAAAACCGCCAGAAAAGGCATCGCTAGAAACTTCACCGCAGTCATCCATGCAAATTTATCCGCCCCCTTGGCCGCCGGCTTGGGTGGCGTATGCGGCAAGGTTAAACTGTATGCCGCCAGGACGAACGACGCCACCGCGGCCACGATAAAAATATAGGAACGGGCATTTTGCAGCGCCTCCCCTTCCTGGCCCTTTAATAAAAAATAAAGCGGCCACGAAGCCAGAATCCATCCGATCGTTCCACCCATCCGAATAATCCCAAACTCATTTTTTGGGTTTTTTAAATTGGCAAAAGCCAGCGAATTCGAAACCGAAATCGTCGGCACGTAGAACAAAGCATGCACCAGGCTCAATCCAAAAAATGGCCAGAAATCCCTAACAAAAAACAAAGCCAGTATCGACAAACCTCCGATCAGATGGCTAAAGGCCATGAAGCGCTCCGAAGAGAATTTACGGTCGGCCAACTCGTTGCTGAAAAAGATGGCTATAATCGAGGCAATCGCAAAACAACTTCCAATGAGGGCCTGTTCCGTGCCACTAAAACCCAGACCTCCCATATACGGCCATACCAAAGGCAACCACGCCCCCCAGATAAAAAACTCCAGTATCATCATGACGAACAAACGACCCTGCACCGGCTTTATGATATTTTCTCCACTCATTGCAACTATTGAATACAGCTAAGCCGAAAGACTGCACTAATCCGCAACGAAAAGCACGCGAATTGTGATGAGACAACCCACATGAACATTTTCGGACGACCGAGCCGGTCATCCCTACCACTTATCGCGAGCACCTCTTTGGTAGGGACGGGCGGCCCGCCCGTCCGCCGATCGCAGCGTTAACCGATTTCGAAAATCTACTCAAATCAAATCAAATCAAAGCGCCCAGTACTATCCCCGAGTCGATCTTCCTTCACCCCCACCCGATCCAAAAGGGATAAATACATATTCGCCATCGGCACCGACTGCTTCGTTTTGAGATGACGTCCCGCCCTCAACTCTCCGCCCCCCTTGCCAGCCAGAATCACCGGCAAGTCATCATGGTTATGACGGTTGCCATCGGAAATCGCGCCGCCGAAAACCACCATGCTATTGTCCAGTAACGAAGAACCATCAGCTTCTTTAACCGCTTTCAACTGCTCGAGAAAATAACCAAACTGATCGATATAAAAGCGGTCGATTTTTGCGATTTTTTTCATCTTCGCCTGATCATTGCGATGATGCGACAACTGATGATGCCCTTCAGACACACCAAACTCCTTAAAATTACGGTTACTGCCATCATGAGCCACCAGAAAGGTGGCGATCCGAGTTGTATCACTCTGGAAAGCCAACACCATCAAATCATACATCATGCGAATGTGATCTTTATACAAAGCTGGGATACCCGTAGGCTTATCAACATCAGGCAACGAAGCCGCAAACTTTTCCGCGTTGACTATTTTCTGCTCCAACTCCCTCACTCCCGTCAAATACTCGTCCATTTTTTGACGATCCGAATAACCTAACTTTCCCTGTAACTTCTTCGCATCCTCAAGCACAAAATCGAGAATACTCTGATCATACATCATCCGCCGCTTACGGCTTTCAGCATCCTGGTTGCGATCCCCGCTACCAAACATCTGCTCAAATACCAGCCGCGGATCGATCTCCGGCGGAAGCGGCATGGCTTCAGTTTTCCAGGAAAAATTAAATTGATAAGCACAGCTGTAACCGGAATCACAACGTCCCGCCTGCCGCGCCGGATCACAACCTAACTGCAACGAAGGCAAGCGCGTCAACCTCCCGATTTTTGCCGCCGCGATCTGGTCTACAGAAACCCCATTGCGAATATCCGCCCCTGCCGTTTTCCTCGCCTGCATACCGGTGAGAAAAGTCGCCGTAGCCCGCGCATGGTCTCCCGCCCCGTCACCATTGGCTTTCGCCTTATCATGAGCCAGCCCAGTAATCACCTGAATCTCATTCTTCACCTTCTTCAAACCCGCCATCGACGCTCCCAAATCCCACTTCTTACCCTCCCCCTTCGGACGCCACGGATCCATCATCGCCCCATTGGGAGCATAAACAAATGCCAGTCGTTTCGGTGCCCCGCTCACTTTCCCTGACGCCCTGAGTTCCCCAGGCAACATCGCCTCCAACCCCGGCAAAGCAATTGCTCCCCCCATCCCCCTCAAAAACGTACGCCTGTGAATTTCCATCTTTCCAATCAATAAAACCTTCCTCCAATTAGAAACCACTTTCCGCAATCCGTTCAATTCCTATCAACTTTCCATTCACTTCGATTTTTTGCGATTTTTGCACCCTTTGTAAGAATTCTGGCGACTCATCCCAACCTTTTTACACAAATTAACTATTCTAATTTTCATTTCCAACTTCCCCCCCTCTCTTTCGCAAGTCCTACAGCGTCAGTTCGCTTTTTTTAAATGCCTCACTATATCTTATCACCTTTTCTGCTTCACTTTGATTTCCTCCTACTCCAAAGTGGCAACCTATTTCAGGCGCGGACACCTAATCCCTAATTCTTAATTCCTAATTCCACCCCCATGCCCTCTCCGAAACCCATTGATCCATCCCAACTGCCGGAACTTGCCCGCTCGGTCATCCGCAAAGCAAAATTTCCCCAGCTTGCAACCATCGACGGAGACCACCCTCGCCTGCGTCCCGTTTCTCCAGTCCGGGTCGATGAAAACACTTTTACCATTTACGTCGCCAATCTCCGTAGCTATCACAAAACAAGCGAAATCGCCGCCAATCCGAATGTCGAGCTGTGTTATCTCGACGACCAGCACGACCAGGTTCGCATCTCCGGCACAGCCGAATTACTGGATGATGAGACCATCAAACAGGAGATCTGGGACAGCAATCCCCTCCTCACCCAATATCTCGGCACCATCGACAACCCTGAGCTGATCATTTACAAAATCACCCCCACCCAAGTTCGCTTCATGCGTGAATGGGCTCTTGATTATTACGACATCCCCCTCAACAATTCCTAATTGACATCACTTCGTTCAGACTGTCTCATCCGCCTTACGATCTCGGCTCCTAATTGCCTTCGTCCAGCAAAGCTCCGGACACTCAATTCCTAATTCCTAATTCCTAATCACCCATGCACCGTTTATCATCCACCTTCACACTTCTCTTCGCCCTGCTTGTCCTCTCGACCTCTTACGCCCAGGATCGCTTCGCCAAATGGGAAAAATCTATCGCAGCGTTTGAAACAGCCGACCAAAAATCACCTCCCCCTGAACGCCCTGTTTTGTTTGTTGGCAGTTCCAGCATCCGCATGTGGAATCTCAACCAATTTTTCCCCAAGCTCAAAACCCTCAACCGCGGGTTCGGAGGATCAACCCTCGCGGACTCAATTCACTTTTTTGACCGAATCATCAAACCTTATCATCCGAAAGTCATAGTCCTTTATGCCGGTGACAACGACATGGCCAAAGGCCTCTCTCCGAAAGAAGTTCTCAAGGACTTCAAAACACTGAGCGGGAAAGTTAAAACGTCACTTCCCGACACCCCCTTGATCTACATCGCCATCAAACCCAGTATCAGTCGAAAAAAACTGTGGCCCGAAATGAAACAAGCCAATGATTTGATCGCCGCCTACTGCGCACAGACAGAAAACCTGTATTTTGCCGACATCGCCAGACCTATGCTCGAGCAAAACCTTTCCCCCGACCTGTTCAAAACAGATGGGCTCCATCTTACAGACAAGGGCTACGAACTATGGAAAAGAGTCCTGCTAATTCAAATTAAGAAATCACAAC
>JAADHD010000117.1 GCA_013152075.1 Verrucomicrobiota bacterium
AAGTTTTTCAAACTTGCCGCACTCCCCCCAAGCGCTCGCACATCATCTTCGCCCATCATTTTAACGTGAAGGTTTTCCAAGCCTTTTATCCCGGCGATCACCGACAAATCCATGCTGTCCTGATCTCCGGTCAAATACAAATTTGTTAACAAGGGCAACTTATCGAAAGGCATGTTCACATGCGTTTTCAAGGTCATGACTTTTTCAAACAACCCCGCTTCCGCCTGGGCAACGATTTCACTGCTGTTGTAAGTCTCGCTCAAAAGCACCGTGCGTAAGTTCTTCAATTCTGCCAAACCGGCAACCTGGGGATCGTAACATTCATCCCCCAGACTCACGGACGTGAGCTTCGGACACTGACTCAGCCCCTTCACATTCAACTCATTCTCATCCGGCAGAACCAAACTTTCCAATTCGGGCAAACCGGCAATAAAATCGCCGAACTTTTCCGCATCCTTGACATTAACTCGTTGCAAAGACAAATGCCTCAGCGAAGGCCAGGCAGAGTCCCCGATTGCAGAGCCAAAAGTCACATTACCGTCAGCGATCAAAGTAGTTAAACTTTTCAACTGTGACACTCCCCCCAAAGGAAAATCACCCGTCTGCGTGATATCCAGATACTCAAGCTCCTTTAATCCACTCAAACCATCGTAGGAAACCAGATCGCGAATCACCCGGATCGCGCGAATTTTCGAGCCCGCAACAGAGAGCCTCGGGGTTTTTCTCACCACAAACGAAAAAACCAGCTTGGAACCCAACAAGGCAAAATCCGCGTCGTCCAGAAAACCCGAAAAAATACAAACCCCGCTATCGGGAATCTCTTCTTTCAGCGCTTTAATTTGTTCCTTGCCTCCTTCATCACCGATATCTATCCCCACCAAAATCGGCCGGGCCGAACCTCCACTCCCACGAAAAAGTTTACCTTTCTGATAAGTGAAATGCCAGTCGGTCTTGCCATCAAATGGTAGCAAAAATTCTGGAGCATACCACTCCCCACTGCGCCGCCATAGCCGGATCAAAACCCATGCATCTTTCGGCAGCTCAGCCTCCCAGGTATGCAAACCCACTCGGCGGAAAGCAGCAGGAATACCCGGTGCTTCCACCTCATCGACAAACTCCGGCAAATGCACTCGCAATTTTTGCCAGCCCGCAGGATGCTGCGTGAGCTCTCGACGTTTCATCCAGGCTTTCAAAAATTCAACATCCGGCGCACTCAAGCCATTGGCGGGCAATTCAAAAATCTTACCGTCACTCAATCGGCTGATCTTCACCTTACCACCACTAACTCCCAGCACCCTGGCAGTCAGAGTCTTGCCATTTTTCGCCGTAAAGGTGCGCACATCCAGCGATGATTCCTGAGCCTGAAGCAATGGCGTTCCAGCAAAAAGCCACAGAGCCACCGAGTTCAAAATGATGATTCGAATTGAAGTCATGGCGCTAACAATCATTCTTAATTAGTATTTTTCAATCAGCCATTAAAACCAGCATACTTATTCAAGTAAATCAGGCCGAATCCCCCGCACCACGCTTAGAATTTCCACATCCAGGTCCCGCAACACAATTTTCCCAGGGCCAGACCCAGCATCGACAAACTTGAACAGTCCCAGCACCCCTTGATCAAAGCGTATTTTCACCACCTCGATATCCTTGCCTGATTCAATCGGGCTCCGGTTGAGAAAAAGGCCTTCCTTTATGGCCGTCAAATCCTCATTCTTATACCTCTCAATGACTTCATTAGTTGTTCCGGGCGGGTTCACCAGATGATTCTTTTTTTTCTCAAGAATCTCTTCGACAGACATCCCAAAAGTCTCGCAAAAACAGTTATTTGCATATTGAATAGCTTCATCGCGCCCCTCATACTCCGCATACCAGATAGATACACCCGCCGTCTCATCCAAATACTGTTTTGCGACCTCGATACTTTCCATCATTTTGCGAAGCAAGTTCTCACTCTATCAGAAAGTCAAATTCAGAAAAATCAAACCAATTGGTTAATAGCGGCATGAAAATTAACTTTTACTTTAACGTTCCGTTTGAATCTATATAACTTCCATCTTCCGAAAAACCGGCGACGTCCACTTCCAGATCTTGTCCCCAGTGACTCCACTTCACGTCAATGTTTACGTCCACCCCATTGCCCAAAACTCTAAAAGGTGTGATGTGATAAATCTTTGTATGCATAGAAGCCCCTCCTTGAGGCCCCTGCACCAAGGAAATCACTGATACGTTTGAACCGTAAGCTTCGCGAATCGCGACAGACGCTTCAAGTTGCTTGGCCACTTTGCGCATTCGCCAATTTTCTAAAATGCTCTCCCTAGATAAAATAAGCAGTCCAAGCATCAGCAACGAAACTATTCCAATAAATATCAGCAACTTCTTTTTCATCTCATGCAAGCAACCTACAGTCCCTACCCTTCGCAGCAAGCTAGCGCTTGCCAGACCCCTTGCTCAGGTATTCCCTTAGCACATCAACACTTGATCTAAATCAAGTGAGTTTGTTGTTGGCTCTAGAATGCCTGCAAAAAAAAACTTCGCTTTTCATGTCCTTCAGGGTGAAAGCCTCACCTCTCCGCATATATTGCCCTCTCCCCCCGCATATCCACCCATCAATCCGAAAAAACAAAAATTTCCGCTGTCATATCTAAAGATGTAGTATAACTTATTGCAATTGAGACTCAATCTCATTAAGATATGAAATCTGATTTGTCATTACCCGAAAACGCAGCCCCCACTGAAACCCTCGCCGACCTCGAACCAGGTGATGTAGCGGTGATCCACGATTTTACCACCTCCGACGATTGCATGCTCCGCTTCCGCGAATTGGGTATGCTACCCGGCACCACCGTATCACTCGTCAGGCGTGCGCCTCTCGGCGATCCACTGGAACTCAGCGTTCGCGGCTCCCTGCTATCCGTTCGCACCCATGAAGCCAGTCAGATCGAAATTGAGCCGCGCCCCTGTCTGGCCTGAATTTAAGTCTCATGAGCAGTTCGACGTCTGCAGCTTCGTCTTCTCAGCCTGCCAACTCGCAGGACTCTAAGAAGTACAAACGCGTCTTTGCGCTGGTTGGCAATCCCAACTGCGGCAAAACCACCCTGTTCAATGCCTTGACCGGCATGCGCCAAAAAGTTGGCAACTACCCCGGCGTCACCGTCGAACGCAAGGAGGGCACCTGCTATGGGCAGCACGGTGAAGAGTTTCTCATGATCGATCTTCCAGGCGCCTACTCGCTGAACGCCCGATCCCCTGACGAAGAAATCCTGCGTGACGTGTTGCTCGGCCGTCGCGACGACACGCCGACACCAGATGCCGTCATCGTCATTCTCGATGCTTCCAATCCCGACCGTAATCTATATCTAGCGACACAAGTGCTAGAACTTGAGTTACCCACTATCCTCGTCTTAAACATGACGGATGTAGCGGCATCTCAGAATCTCGAGCTCGACTCCTCCTCTCTCAGTGATGCCTTTGGAGTTCCGGTGATCCCCATGCAAGCGAATACGCGCAAGGGATTACCAGAATTGCGCGTCGCCATGAGCCGGCCAGACCTTCCCGCTTCTCCTCACCAGGTCCCCCTGCCCGATGATGTGAAACAACGGCTGCAAGATTTCGTTAAAAACTCTGACGACAAAACACTTGCGAACAACGAACGCGCCGCTCTCTACCTACTCGACGAATCCACCAGGAAATCCCATTCGAACAACGAATGGGAAAACCATCTCATCGCCGCCCGCTACGATGCCATCCAGAAAATTTGTGACCGAGCTGTCACAAAATCCGCTAGCAACACCCCTTCCGCCACTGATCGACTGGACGCATTCCTTCTCCATCAAGTCTGGGGTTGGGTCGTGCTTGTCGGCATCATGGCGCTGCTCTTTTCGTTGATTTTTTCCTACGCCGAAATCCCAATGGGGTGGATTGATTCCACTTTCACTTGGCTTGCCGGCAAGGTCACTGACACCATGCCGCCCGGTGATTTACGGGACCTCCTCTCTGATGGAGTGATTGCCGGAGTCGGAGGCGTCGCCATCTTTCTACCCCAGATTCTCATCCTGTTTTTCTTCATCGGCCTGATGGAAGACACCGGCTACATGTCCCGTGTGGCTTTCATGATGGATCGCCTAATGGCCAAAGTCGGACTCAACGGGAAATCTTTTGTCCCCTTATTAAGCTCTTACGCCTGCGCCATCCCCGGCATCATGGCTACTCGAACCGTCGAGAACCCCAAGGATCGGCTCATCACCATACTGGTCGCTCCGTGGGCAAGCTGCTCCGCCCGACTGCCAGTATATCTGCTGATGATCGCCGTACTCATCCCCGAATCAAAAGTGCCCATACTCACCAAAGTAGGGTTCATGTTAAGCCTGTATATTCTGGGCACCATTGGCATTTTTATTGCCGCATGGATCTTCAACAAAACTTTCCGTCGGACAGTGAAAACCGTCCCCATCATGGAGCTACCGCTCTACAAGGCTCCCTCCTGGCACACCATCCTGTTGCATATGTGGGAGCGCACCAAGCTGTTCATCCGTCGCGCCGGCACCATCATTCTGGGGGTCTCTATTCTGCTATGGGCGGCTGAAAATTATCCCAAAACCCCTGGAGCTGACAAAGCCACTCAAGTGGAAAACAGTATTGCTGGAAAAATCGGACACGCCATCGAACCGGTCATCAAGCCGCTTGGTTATGATTGGAGAATTGGCATCGGCCTGGTAGCATCTTTCGCCGCGCGAGAGTTTTTTGTCTCCGCCATGGCCATCACTTACAACGTCGAACAAGATGGTGTTACTGAAAACGTCGCCGCCGAAACCCTGCGCCAACGAATGCGGGACGCCCGGCGACCCGACGGCGTTTCACCCGTCTTCTCCCCACTGGTCTGCCTCAGCCTGATGGTTTTTTACCTCTTTGCGATGCAATGCATCAGTACCACCGTGGTGGTGCGCCGCGAAACCAATTCCTGGAAATGGCCACTATTTCAGCTCGCCTTCATGACGGGCACTGCCTATTTCGCTGCCCTGATTGTCTATCAGGGTGGCCTACTATTGGGCTTCACCTAACTTAATTTCATCATGTCTTCCGACTGGCAATCCTGGATCACCTTGGGAATCATTATTCTCACCGCAACGATCTTCATCCGGAAGGCCATCATCAAGCGACGGAAAAAAGACGCTGGCTGCGGACACGACTGCGGCTGCCCCAGTAAACCAGATTTGAAGAAGAAGGACGATTGATCCTCCCAATTCAAAACTCCCTATTCACTATTCTTAACTTCTCGCGCACTGCGAAAGACCTACATTCCAATCATCGGCGTTGGCACTAGGAAAGCATGTTGTTCCAACAGGCTCATCGAACCGTTCTGAGCCAGAAACTGGGTAGCGTAAACGATCAACACATAAATCAGCGCCACTGGAATAAAGGCCAGTCGACTAGTCCAGCGAAAGAAGCCGTGACGAATCTTCTCCCGCTTCACTGCTCGGCTCATTGCCCATCCTGCCAATAATCGAGCTGGAAGAATAAACAGCACAAATAGCAAACTTGGCATCCAGGCAACATCACGCGGAGTCAGTTCGACTTTCAACAGATACAGGGGCAAGGCAAACAGCAGGGTGATGAAAAATGCCAACCAGAATGCAACTGGTGCATTCTTGAACAAACGGCGAATTTCCCGCACCTCAAACATCGCTTTAAAACGATCCACCCTCGCAAAGTGAGCTTGAAGAAACGGAAGCCACATGATTACCGGCGCAAGCATCAACACTCCAATCACCGATATTGCTATGCCCGGCCCTGGCGACATATTGGACGCTAGAATCAAAAGCCCGACCGGCACGATCAGCCAGATCACAGCTCCCGCAAAACCTCTCGCCCCCAGCCAGAAATAATAAGGCAGGTTCAGTTCTAAAAGATAGCCCGTCAAACCGCGCCATATCGTTGCAAGTTTACCCGGTTCCCCCATCCATCTCCAGAAACGGATTGGTGCTGGCCAGAGGAAATGCCAGGGCCTTCCGCCCCGAACGCAAGCCCACACCGTATGCAATAGGGCCAGAACCGAAATAACAATCAATCCTATTCGCCACCCTAAAGCCGTCGAGCTCCCGGGTGAAATCACTTCAGCGTCCCGCCACATTCCAAAAACGATACGCACCGGCAAAAACATTACCCAAATACCGACAAGCGCACTGCCAATGACCGAGGCTTTACGAATCCCAACAAAGCCCGAACGCAACTTACCGGTTTTTGCCACCCGCCCACTGACCTCCAGCAAATAGCCTAAGCTCAAAAAATTCAACACCGGCACAACCGACAACAACGCCACTCCTCCCACGATCGCAATCAAGCCGAAAAACCAGTCCGCTACGGATCCAATCCAGGTCAGCGATCGACGCCACCAAGCCCGCGTTTTCACTTTCGTACCTGCATTACACGTAGTAGGCGCAACTTCTTCCACCACTTCACCACTACTAATATTACCAGGCAAAGAAGGAGGCATTATTATTATATCGCTGACTTTCGCTTCCATAGGCATCGCTTCTGATTACCTATGACGCGCGCCATTCCCCAACGGTTACAATTAATTCCTAATTGTCATCGCTTCGCTCAGACTGTCTCGTCCGCTTCGCGATCTCGGTTCCTAATTCTTAATTCCTAATTCCTAATTCCTAATTCCTAATTCTTAATTCCCAACTCACTTCCCCCTCGCCCTGTTGGCCGCATTCTGTCGCATAATACTGATTGCCCCCCAATCAACGGTAAAATCCTCCTTTTCTATCCGTGGATTACTTTCAAAATCAATCGCAAAACCAACCGACTTCCAACGATTAAAGACAGCTGTTTCCAAATCATGATACGACCTCCCTCTCAGTAAATGTTTCTCCCGCGCTTCCTTTTCCGGAGCTCCGCTCAATACCGCTTCAAGGTAATATCTCATTGGCTCTCCATTCTTGCCATCAGCGTGGAAAAAATAATCCACTAACAACAACGCCATATTATACTGTAGCAATCCCGCCACATCACCTTGCTGAACCACTTCATTCCATTTCTTCAATCGACGCCCCATGAATTCGTTCATTTCATATAAGTGCAATTTGCGTTCCTTGATTCCCCGCTCGGCCTGTACTCGCTTATTGATATGATACCTCACCGCAGAATAGCTGGTATGAAACTGGTAATTACCCGGCGAAAAATGCATCGCTGACAAATACTCAGCCATCCCCTCGGGAATCCAAGCTGGCATGTCGAGCAACAACATCGACACCATAGTCTGATGAGTCACCTCGTGTACAATCGCATCGTATTTTTGACGCTTTTTAGGTTTATCAAATTCGAAAACAATGCTCTGATTGTCACGCTCGAGAAGTTGACTGGTATCGATGTGCACCTTTCCGGTTCTACCGTCAAAAAAACCCGCAAGTTTCCCCTTATTCTCTCCTTTAAAGGCAGGTTCCAGAATGATGTCCCGCCGACCTTTTGCCTCACGCCCCCAATCGAGCGGCAAAGGCAAGGATTTCAATGCTCCGTCCACTGACTCGCAGATGCCCGCCACCGTTTCCAATGTCTCCTGATTTACTTTTGCATCATTACGCAAGTCAAAGTGCTCACTGCTCCATACCTTCTTTTTTGCATTCCAGGTCAGGTTCACCCGGCCATCTATCCTCCAGCCATTTGGCCAGGGGTCGGTTCGCAAGCTGACCGGATATCCCAATACCCCATCTATGCCCCATTTAGTCACTCGCCCCTTGATTTTTTCCTGATCATCCTTCGCCAAAGCCGACATTTCCAGAAAGTGAACCCTCTGGGTAGCCGGAATACGAAATTCAACCCGCTTGTCGTCCGCTGCAACCAGCACGGCCTCCAGCGACGCCCCGTCACTGCCCTTCCAGGTTTCGACTTTATGAGGCAACTCATCCTGAAAAATCAAATTGGACGGTACCCCGGCAGCATCTTGCATGACATTTTTAAGCAGCCCCGGCTTGAGTAGGAAAAAAGCAAGCACTCCCCCCAACATCAGAACGATAATCAGGAGTAAAATTCGGTTCAGCATTTTTGAGAATAAGATAAAACTCCCCCATTTCTAGCGGGTTTGAGAGCTCTACACAATGAGAAAAGCCCTCTTTCCTTTCATACTCAGTGACATAGCCCGTCCCCTTCACGCTTCCAATCCGCTCTCTATGGAAATTCAAGCACCTTACTCGAAAAATTAATTCTCATAGGTGATATTTTCTTCTTGAAGATTCTCAATAATGAAATTACAACAATGGCTAAGTTTTAACATTACTTAAGTTTTTATTCAGAGACCAGTTTTCCTCTTTCCGCAGCGGGCTTGGCCAAATTTTCTTCCAACACTATGATCCTCAAATCTCTCGACATTCACGGCTTCAAATCCTTTGCTGACCGCACCAAGCTTGAATTTCACGAAGGCGTGACCGGCATCGTCGGCCCCAACGGCTGCGGAAAATCCAACGTCGTGGACGCCATTCGCTGGGTATTGGGGGAAACTTCCGCCAAAGCACTGCGCGGCGGGGAAATGGCCGATGTGATCTTCAACGGCACCGAAAAACGCGAGCAGGTAGGAATGGCAGAAGTGCTGCTCACTCTCTCTGGTTGTGGAGAAAAACTGAACACAGAATTTGATGAAGTATCCATTGGGCGACGGGTTTTTCGTGACGGCAAAAGTGAGTACCTGCTCAACAAAAGGCCCTGTCGCCTGAAAGACATCACCGAGATGCTGATGGATACCGGTATTGGCCGGACCTCTTACTCGATAATGGAACAGGGCAAAATTGACATGTTGCTCAGCTCCAAGCCTGAAGATCGGCGTGCAGTATTTGAAGAAGCTGCCGGGATCACCAAATTCAAAGCACAGAAAAAAGAAGCGCTGAGAAAACTCGACTACACCGAAGCCAACCTGGTCCGGCTTACGGACATTATCGCTGAAGTTGAACGTCAAATGCGCTCGCTGCAACGACAGTCCTCCAAAGCGCGTCGATTCAAAACGCTTCACACCGATCTCAAAGTGCTCGACTTGCACCTGAGTCACCGGACATGGCGCGAACACCAGGCAGAACGCTCGGAACTAGATATTTCCATCAACTCCCTGCGCGAAACACAGTCGACTCTGGAAATAGAAATCGAAACTTCCCAGCAAGGTCTGACTTCAATCCGAAATGAGTATCAGGGCATCGAATCACGAATCGGCGATACCCAAAGGGCGATGGCCGAGCAACAGAACGCCATTCAGTCAGCTCAAAACCGGATAGAATTCAATGCAGAGCGCGCCAGAGAATTAAAAACCCTGATCGAGCAAAACACCTCTGACATCGAATCCACTACCAGCAAATTAAGCCAGCAGGAACTCGACCTCAAAGACACTGACAACATGCTGCAGGCAATCGATGAAAAAATCGCCAAGCAGTTGTCACAAGTATCGGATTACGAAACCGCGGCAAAAAAATCTCGCGACGAGCGTTACACAATTTCTGAGACGCTGTCAAAAACTCGCGATACCAGAAACTCTCTGGAAAGCAAACTTGCTTCGCTGGAAGCCCGTATTGAAAACAACACCAAGCACCTTGCTGCCGATCAACAACGATTCATTCAACTGGATGAAGAAATCCAACGCCTGGTAAAAGAAGAGCAGACCAAGACCGCTGAAGTCGAAGTTTTGACCGGCGGAGCCGCTGAACATCAGAAGGCCATTCAGGAAATGGAGGAACACCTGAAAAATGCTGATCACGAATACCAGAAATCCCGCACGGAACTGGAAGAATTGCGTCAGCAACTGGCCAGCCTACACCGCACTCATTCGGAGAAAGTTTCCCGTCTCGACGTCCTCCGCCAACTTGTGGCAGAAGGCGAAGGTCTTGCCAAAGGCACTCAGTCCGTCTTAAAGGGATTGGACCAGCCGGAACTTTTTCAATCTTCCGTCCGTGGTTCTCTGACATCATTTTTCGAAGTCGATTCGAAGTATATTCCAGCGATCGAGGCAGCCATGGGCAATCACCTGCAAACGGTCATCGTCACCGACACTTTGATGGCGGAAAATATGATCGAAGCCCTCAAAAAAGGGCAACTCGGACAGGCCTCTCTCGCGGCAGAAGACTCTGCAAGCCAAACCGAAGACAGCCAGATCCTCGCCATACCAGACGGCGCCACTTCCTGGGCGCTCGACCGGATCAAGTGCAATGAAAAAATCGCCGGGCTGGTAAACCGACTTCTGGAAAACGTCCTGATCGTGCCAGACCTTGCCACCGCACTGCGATTACGCGAAGAGATGGGCGCGAGCACGGCCTTCACCACTCTTGCGGGTGAATTTATTTCCAAGGAAGGCATTATAAATGGGGGCGCCGGCACAGAAGAAGGCAGCTCTCTGCTTCAGCGGGAATCGGATATTCGCGAACTGAGCACACTCACTCAACAACTTGAGCAGGAATTGGCTGCCGCAGAAAAACAGGCTTCCGATCTTACTCACAATGTCGCCGATCTTGAAACTACCGTGCAAAGCGCGCGCGCAAAACTGCAGCAAAAGCAGGTTCAATATTCTACTTTTGAAGGTCAACTTACCATGATGCAACGTGAGTTGCAGCAGGTGGAAAACAAAGCTGAAACCTTGCGCTGGGAGCAAACCGAAGTTGCACAGCGTCAGGACGAAACCGACGAAGAGTTGCAGACGGCAAACAAGGACAAAACAGAAACTGCAAACAAGCTTTCTGAATTCGGCAACGATCTGGATGAGTTAAAAAGCCAACTGCAATTGGCAGAAATTAAAGAAACGGAAGCGACCGAATCCCTTGGTGAAGTTCGCACCGCGCTCGCTGTTGAAAAACGAGCCCGTGAAGCTGTGGAAAACCAGCGCTCTCCCATGACCAGTCGCTTGGTCGAGCTACAGGAATTACTCGATCGTCGAAAAAATGAAATCGGTGGTTACGAGGGCAAAATCAACAGCGCCACTGGCAACACAGATGAACTTCATCAGCAAATAAAGGATTCGACCGAAGCTGCCGCCAAACTTACCACAACTTTGGATTCAATCCGCGAAGAGCGTTCCGAAAAAAGCACTGCAATCGATAAAACCGAAGCAGATCTGGCACAGAAGCGCAAGCAGACCAACCAGATGAGCGAGCAACGCACCAACGAAGAGATTGCTTCAACCCAAATTGATTTACGTATTGAAAATCTCGCCAACACGACTCGTGAACGCTATCAGATTGACATCGATCGCTTTGAGCCCGACAGCCACGCCTTGCTGAACGCCATTGAAGATCAGCGCAAGTCTATGGATCGTAGCGCTAAACGAAAAGCCTCCGATGAAACTGTCGATAGTGAAAGCATCGATGAGCCCGCCACAGCAATCGAAGAAGAGCCGGTCGACGAAGAAGAGATCGCCACCGAAGCAGTCGACATTCCTGACGAGTCCGAACCAGACTGGAGCTTTGTAGAGGAAGTCGTCGGCTTCCTCCGCGGCAAACTGGAGTCTATTGGCCCGGTGAACATGGACGCGATTGATGAATTTGATGAGCTCCAGGAGCGCTTCACCTTTCTTCAAACTCAAAATGAAGACCTCAACAACGCCAAGGAGGAACTCATGAATGTGATCACGAAAATCAATCGTGATACCAAAAAAATGTTTGCCGAAACCTTTGAGCAAATTCGGAAAAATTTCAGCGAAATGTTCATCGAACTTTTTGGCAAAACCGCCAAAGCTGACCTTATCCTCGCAGATGAAAGTGATCCCCTGGAAAGCGGCATCGACATCATCGCCAAACCGCCTGGGAAAAAACTGCAGACCATCTCACTCTTGTCCGGGGGAGAGCGCTCGATGACGGCTGTCGCACTGCTGTTTGCGATCTACATGGTCAAACCTTCACCCTTTTGCGTGCTGGACGAACTAGACGCCCCGTTGGACGAAGCCAACATCGGTCGTTTCCTCAAAGTACTCGACCGCTTTATTGATAACAGCCAGTTCATCATCGTCACTCACAACAAACGCACCATGAGCCGAGCTGATTTGATCTATGGGGTCTCGATGGAGGAATACGGCGTATCAAAAACACTGGGAATGCAGTTCACCAGTAATAAAACTGAAAGCAGCGAATTGGAAAAAGTTGAAAGCTGATCCATTTCAATCAATCTTGAATTTCTGATCATCTGACCAGGGCACAGAAAGATGCGATTCCTGAAAAAATACCATTGCCTCTACAGCCTGCCCGTGTCTATGTTCGTTCGTCAAAACATCCAGCATGGCAGAGGCCGAAATTAAAGTCGCCAAAAAAGAAAGTTCCGATCCCGCGAGTCAATATCGCGCTGCTTTTCGGTACATGTTACTCGCTCGAACTTTCGAAGAACGAACGGCCAGCCTATACCGGGCAGGCAAAATCGTCGGCGGAGTGTTCATGGGTAAAGGCCAGGAAGCTTTCAGCGTTGGCCTGGCACTCGCACTGGATAAAGAGCGGGAAGATATTTACGGACCCCTGATCCGGGATCAAGCAGGCCGTTTGGCTTTCGGCGAACAACTGATCGATGCCGCCCGCACCTATCTGGGATCGGTCAAAGGCCCTATGAGAGCTCGTGATGGCAATGTTCACCGAGGGAACATACACGACGGGATGATTCCCATGATCAGCCATCTGGGGAGCCACATATCTGTCGTCAGTGGCCGACTGATTGGAAAACGTTTTAACAACAAAAGTAATTTTGTCGGCGGGGTTTGCATCGGAGACGGCGGCACGTCAACCGGAGCTTTCCATGAAGCCTTGAACCAAGCAGCCGTCGAAAAACTACCTCTCGTCGTCGCGGTGGCTGACAATCAATTTGCCTACTCCACATCAACTGAACGCCAATTCGCCTGTAAAGATCTAGTGGATCGAGCGATTGGCTATGGCTTTGAAGGCTATTCCATTGATGGCACAAACCTCGATGTATGTTTGGAGACTTTTGACAAAGCCGTCAATCGAGCGCGTGAAGGACACGGCCCACAACTGGTTATCGGTCATCTATTACGCTTGTGTGGACATGGCGAACACGACGATGCCTCTTACATTTCTGATGAAAGAAAAAAACAAGCTTTCGGAGGCGACTGCCTGCAAATTGCTCAACAACATTTGCTCGATTCTGGGATTTCAAACAAAATTGAAATCTCTCAATGGACCAGTGACATTGTAAAACAAGTCGAGGACGCCACATCAGCCGCTCAACGGGAACCGGGACCGGATCCTTTTCAAGAAACCTGGCAGGCTCTCTCCACCAGCCACCTTTCGGAAGGGAACGCAACAACATGAGCATCACATACCTCGAAGCCATTCAGGCAGCCCAGGACAAAGCTCTTGAGGATAACGAGTCCGTCTACATTTACGGACAGGATGTGGGATCTTTCGGGGGGGCTTTCAAGGCGACCAAAAACCTCGCAAAAAAATACCCAGGGCGGGTCATTGATGCTCCTATCAGCGAAGACGCCATGGTTGGCAGCGCCATCGGCGCAAGCGCCGAGGGAATGCGGCCTGTTTTGGAAATGCAGTTTGCCGATTTCTCGACGGTTGCCATCAATCAGATCGGCAATCAAGCAGCAACTCAATTCTGGCGCACTGGAGTCCCCTGCCCGATCACCGTTCGTCTTCCCTCCGGTGGAACGGAAGGCGGCGGCCCCTTCCATTCACAAAGCATGGAAGCTATCTACGCTCAATACCCAGGATTGATCATCCTCACTCCCGGCACCGTCGAAGATGCCTATTCCATGCTACTCGAAGCCATCGAGATTGATGATCCGGTCATCTTTTGTGAGCACAAATATCTCTACTACCACCTGAAAGCGGATCGGCTGCCGCACAAAAATCTACCCGTTGGCAAAGCGCGCATTGCTCGAGCAGGGAAACACGCCACGGTCGTCACCTACAGCGCCATGCTCCATGAAGCCCTGCTTGCCGCAGACGGATTGAAAGAGGAAGGATGGGATATCGAAATTGTCGATCTGCGATCCATCAAACCAATCGATACCGACACCATCCTCGCTTCGGTCGCACGAACAGGGCGTTTGCTCTGTGTCAGCGAAGCTTTCCCCTGGGGCGGAGTGAATGCAGAAGTCATCTCGCGAGTAACTTCCGAAGGTTTTCATCTTCTCGACGCCCCCCCACAACGCCTGAACGCAAAGGACACTCCCATTCCCTTTCACCCTGATCTGTGGAAAACCCATCGACCTACGTCACAGGCAATCGCCTCCTCTCTTCGCAATCTGTTAAGATATTAACTCCTATCACTTAATTTTTTATCGACATGCCTCTTATTCCCATCCACATGCCCCAACTTGGTGAATCTATCGCCGAGGCAGTTATCGTCGAAGTCGATATCAAAGTCGGCCAGGATGTGGCCGCCGATCAGGAAGTTTTCCAAGTTGAAACCAACAAAGCTGTCATGGGGGTCACAACCCCCGTCGAAGGACAAGTCAGTAAAATCGAAGCGTTGATAGATGGAAGTTACCCAGTTGGTGCCACCTTGGCTTGGTTGGAGATTTCCGCTGAAGCAGCGAAGCAGCTCGGCGTCGGTGATTCCACTCCGGGACAGAATCCCGCCCCTGACACCGCAGAGACCGCCGAATCAATCCCCGCCCCCTTGGCAATAGATCCCGACCGCCCTCTCACGGTACAACCTACGATTGAAGGGCTACCGGTTCCAGCTACCGCGACGGGCGCGACCTACCTCTCGCCTCGCATGAAAGCAAGAATGGAGGAACTCGGGCTGCATGCCGCTGATCTCTCCGGCATCGCCGGAAGTGGCGCGGCAGGTCGTGTGACCATCGATGATTTCGAAAAATTCATTTCCGAAATTGACGAGAAACATCGCACTGCAGCCTCTCCCATGCGTATTGCGGTCGCTGATTCCATGCGCCGATCATGGACTCGCCCACTGGCAACCGTAGGCTCACCGGTTCGACTGGACACCTTACTGCAACATCGCAAAACCCAGCCAAGCAAACCTGGACCCACTCTTTACATTATTCGTGCGCTCGCCATTGCCCTCGCTGAAAATACCGCTGTTGCCGGTCGTCTGGTGGGCAAGGAAATCGTTCACCCCGATGCTATCGACATCGGTTTCGCCGTAGAAGTAGATGACGGCGTCCTGGTTCCCGTCCTCCGTGACGTCGACAAGAAACCTCTTGCCGATATCGTTGGTGAATACAGCTCTCTAGTTGAACAAGCCCGACTGCGACGTCTTCCGGCAGATGCCACCCAACGCGGTCCCGGAATTGCCACCGTGACGAACTATGGCGTATTTGGCATCGTCTGGGCGACCCCCATTCCACTACCCGAGCAGAATCTTGTGCTGGGGCTCGGCCAAGGAACCAAATGGCCGGTATGGGACGAAGAACAGGACAAATTCTTACCCGCCACTGAGGCCGTCATGACTCTCAGTTTTGATCACCGGATCCTGGATGGCGGCGCCGCCGGACGACTACTAGGACGAATTGCAGAGCTCCTTCAAAAACCCAACGAGCTCTGATCAATATCTAGTTGACCTGCATTGTAGCAGTAATCAATCAAGCAAGTTGTCAATGCGCGCCGCGAGCTCAAAGTCTAGAGCAGTCACTCCCTCTTGATCATCAGAGACCAGCTTTAGGGTTACGGTACTACCCGACACACAGATTTCCGGATAGTGTTGCGCTTCCTCGGCTACTTCAGCTACTCCATTCACAAAATCAATCGCATCCATGAATTCATCGTATTCAACTGCGCGAGTGATGCTACTGCCGTCAGTCTCCCATTCGGGGACCTTTTTCATCCACGTTTCGATTTCGTCTTCTTCAATCAATTCTTCCATCTTTTTTTCCTCAAGTTTGTCACTTTCAGTTGAAAAACTTTCTTCCTTTACGCACACGTCGCCCCAAGCGCAAGCCTCAACTTGCTTAAGATGAAAATTTTCTGAAAATTCGCTTTGCACGCCCTCCTTTCTACCCTATAAAATCTCACTCTCAGATAGTCAGTAGCGATTTCACAATCGGGCCCGACTTTCCCCTGAGAGTAAGACAATTATTCTTCCAAACCAAAACAAACTGAAAGCTATGCGTGGAAAAATCTACAACAATGTCGTCGAAACTGTCGGTGACACCCCCCTAATCAAACTCAACAAGGTCACAGAAGGCCTGGAGGCCACTATCGCTCTCAAATGTGAATTTTTTAACCCTCTCGGCTCAGTTAAGGATCGAATTGGCATGGCCATGATAAATGCCGGCGAAGAGCAGGGCCTCATCACCAAAGACACCGTCATCGTCGAACCCACCAGTGGAAACACCGGGATCGCATTGGCTTTTGTCTGTGCCGCGCGCGGATACAAATTAATCCTTACCATGCCTGAAACCATGAGCCTGGAACGCCGCACACTGCTGTCTCTGCTTGGTGCCGAACTAGTGCTCACGCCAGGACCGAAGGGAATGAAAGGCTGTATCGAAAAAGCTGAGGAAATCGCGGCCGCCACACCAAATTCGTGGATCCCCTCCCAGTTCACCAACCCAGCCAACCCTGAGATTCATAGCACCACGACCGCTGAAGAAATCTGGAATGACACCGATGGAGCTGTTGACATCATCGTATCGGCAGTTGGCACCGGCGGCACGGCATCAGGTTGTGCCGAGGCTCTGAAACCTCGCAAAGACAGCCTTCAGGTCATCGTCGTCGAACCTGAGGATTCACCCGTCATTTCTCAAACTCTCGGCGGCGAAGAACTAACTCCCGGGCCACACAAAATTCAAGGCACGGGTGCCGGCTTCATTCCGGAGAACCTGCACCTGAAGTCAAGCGGCGGAGATGACCTGATCACCGAATGCCTGAAAGTTTCCAACGATGATGCCTTCACCATGGCCCGCAGACTGGCCAAGGAAGAAGGCCTTCTGGTCGGCATCAGCTCCGGAGCCAACGTTTGTGCAGCTATTGAACTAGCCAAACGCCCTGAAAACAAAGGCAAGCTGATCGTGACGGTGGCTTGCTCCACTGGCGAACGTTATTTGAGCACTCCGCTTGCGGACGAGGCCCGAGCCGCTGTTGGCGCTTGATTTCATCCTGCAAAATCGGCTAAAAGCCACTTTCTCAGGGTATCTCGATGCAAATGCGAGATGCCCTGTTTTTTTGTAAAACCCCCGATGATTGGGGGTCTCACGATATTCTCATTCGATTTTCTCCTTTATTGGTGTATCTAAGAACCTCATGACGGAAAAACCAGCACATCCTGAATCAGCACCGGTACCTGTGGCGGAAACCACTGAGGAAATATCCGATGTTATCTCACAACTCGAGACGCACAAAAAGACAGTGCTCGTTGCTATCCTGGCCGTCACTATACTGATAAGCGTAGTGATTGTTATCCGTGGTCTGGCCACTGAAAAACACCTCGCCGCTGCCGAAGCCTTCTCTCAAGCTGCTGTTTCCAATAATATCGAAGAGCTCGACAAAGTTGTCGCTGATTACCCCGGTTCTGTCGCCGCCGGCAATGCTTTGCTGACCAAAGCTGAACTGGAAATCACTTCTGGAAAATCCGAAGATGCTCAGGTCACCCTGCTGACATATCTCGAAAAATACAAAACTCATCCTCGCCACTCCCAAGGATTATTTGCCTATGGAAATTTTTATCAAGTGGCCGGGGACACTGAAAAGGCCGCTACCTATTATGATCGCGTCTTAAAGGAGTATCCGGATTCCGAACTCGCACCCTTTGCCCTGATTCGTCAGGGAGACTTATTGCTGGTAGCAGGTAAACCTGATGAAGCCCGCTTGAAATACGAATCCATCATGTCGAGCTACCGTGGAACACCTTTTTACGAGCGGATAGAAGAAAAAATTGCACTGCTGAAAATAGAAAAACTCCCGATAGTTCCCGAGCCCAAAAAAGTGGAAGTTGAGAAAAAAGCACCTACTCCTGCTCCAAAAACCATAAAAGAATTGATCACGCTCCCTAAGAAAAAAGAAGCCAAGAAAGCTCCCCCCACTCCCGAAAAAAAGGACGCAGCAAATAAAGGTTCCAAATCTACACCGGCGCCTAAGAAGAAGCCTGCAACAAAATCTGCACCTGCATCTGCACCTGCACCTGCACCTGCACCTGCACCTGCACCTGCAGCTCCTAAAAAGTAAGCGCTCCTTCGTAACGATCAGGCTGCCGATCCGACATCCTTTACGTAATCTGCTTGGAGGGATCGTAAAAGATCTTCACATCGGCTTCCGTCGTGCCCAACAGCTCCTGTGCACGCAACAGCGCATTGCGTGTCGACAAGTTCGGACGTCTCGGTGAGTTTAGAAAAATGTTGTCCCTGCCAATGACATCCTTGAGCCCTGAGTTTCTGAGCACCCGGTAAACATCCTTGGTTGCACCGCTGATAATTAAATCCCGATTGGTTGAGCGCAGGAAAAAAATCAATTCTTCAAGCGCCAGCACACTCGTAGCATCCAGATGCCGAGCATTCTTTAAGCGAAGGATAACAACCCGCAAATTCGGATCCATACAGGTCTTCTGGATCTGGGCCCGAAACAGCTCTGAAGCCCCGAAAAACAGCTCACCTTCAACATGAACAATCGAAATCGAAGGATTGGGGCGGCCTCGTTTCTCACCCGCTTCCGCCAGTTGACCATCCTCCATAAATTCGTATTCAGACAAGTGAGGACGGCTGGCCTGACGAAGATACAATACGATTGAAACCCCCACACCGATGAAAATGGCCACGTTCAAAGGCAATACCAAAGCGGTAACAAAGGTCACTATCAATACCACCGCGTCAGCACGTGTGGATCGCAAAGCCACTCTGATATGTCGGCGGTTTATCAAAGAGCCCGCCACACAAATCACCAGCACCGCCAACACCGTTTTGGGAACATAGGCCATATAACTTCCCAACGTGACCGCCCCCAATGACACTAGTAGCCCACTGATGATACTCGATAGTCGACTCACCGCCCCACTGGTAAAATTCAATGACGAACGTGTCATCGAACCCGAAGCAGGCATTCCCCCGGCGATGGAACAAGCGAGATTGGATATGCCAACCCCCAACATATCCTGATTCATATCTGGTCGATCCCCATTCCGACTCGCCAGCGTCTTGGACATCATAGAGGTTTCCAACGAAGCGAGGAAAGCTACAGAAAAGGCAACTCCCATGAGACGACTCACATCATTAAACATACCAGCTTCTGAAAACCTGGGGATCGATGGCTTCAAATCGGAAACACTGAATGCCTCAAACGTCTCAAAAGTAAATCCCGCATAGTTTTTCAACAAAACAGATGCCAGCGATATCAACACAAGAGTGATCGCAAACACAGGCAGGGTCTTAAACAAACGCCCCAAAACATACCAGACCACGAATGTCATTACACCAAGAATTACCGGGTAATAATTTAGCTCAGGCCCTGCTTTAATCGTCGCCTCTAGAATACCGATGAACGTACGCGCTTCTCCCTCTCCACCCGTAGCTTGCAATTCTACCCCCATCACATGCTTGAGCTGATTAACA
The DNA here is from genome assembly GCA_013152075.1 of Verrucomicrobiota bacterium. Classification (GTDB taxonomy): domain Bacteria; phylum Verrucomicrobiota; class Verrucomicrobiia; order Verrucomicrobiales; family DEV007; genus JAADHD01. Next base: position 19,481 of record JAADHD010000117.1, read on the forward strand.
ATAATCAGAACGGCTGCGGCTGTGATATACCCCACCACCACACTTCTACTGATAAATTGGATCAAATCCGCCACTCGAAGATATGCCCCGATAACCAGCATCGCTCCAACCATGAATACCAGCAAGGGCATCAACGCCAACATGTAAGGATGCGGATACACCGCAAAATAACTGAACAGCATGAATGCCGTCGCATTTGTCGGCCCCAGGACAGTGTGTCGAGACCCCGAAAACATGGGGGCCACTATTGCCGCCACCGCTCCCGTTACGATGCCATAGTAGATTGGAAGCTCAGCAATCACCGCATAGGCCATGCCTTGCGTAAACGCCAGTAAAGCCACATTAAATCCCGCACGAGCGTCAGCTTGAAATCCCGACAAACCGGCAAAGGGTCCAACTCATTGTCTCGCGCAAATGAAACCAGTCTGTGCAAAACGTTTCTCGCAATCAGCCTGGTTCTTCTCAACTTCACTGCAATTAATCTCGACTCACCTGATACCTCTTACAAGGAGAAAGCTCCCTTACTCTTTCACGTAAATCACATCTGCCTGAATATCTCTTAGCACTCGCAACTCCCCCCAGTCCGCCCTCCGCATCCTCCGGCCGCCATCACGGCGACGACTTCCAAAATGCTCTCGTTTGCTCTCAAAAAACTCATCCACATACCTCTGACCTCCCAGCACCGCCCCATCCGTAAAATACCTCACCCGGCAACGCAGAGCCGCCGCCAGTGGCAACTTCCCACCCGAGAAGCCCACACCTCCTCGATTACCTCCTGCGTGAATCCCCCCTTCCTGCGATCCCTTCCAGCCATCGCTTGACCTCCATAGCCTTGGCGACAGGGGTTATCTCCTCCCTGCCTTTCTTCACCGGTGCCATACAGTAAACACCTGTATTCCGCCACCACCTTCCCCCAGGCCACCCGCTGCTTGCCCGTCACCGCAAAGGTCAACGCCTGACGCGCGCCCTTCACTCCAGCGATCGCCGCCGCGTAACTGCACCAACGGTAATCCACCGGATCCTCCTTCACCAGTCCCGCTCGCACGGGATTCAGATCAATATACGCAGCCACAGTTCTCACCGCATCTCCACTCTCCAGCAACACACATGGTTAACCCTCGAGCCTACGAACGAACACGTCAGATTACATTTATTACACTTGATTGGAGCGCATCACGGCGAAATGGCTTTCGGCTCGCCCGTCGTGCCCAAAACCCCTGAAACTATTGCTCTCCACTATATCGATAATCTCGACGCCAAAATGGAAATGTTCGCAAGAGGATACAAAACTGCCGCCCCTCTAGTCCGCATTTCTCATAACATTTTGTAGCGAGACAAAGGGATGGCTGATTGTGCCAAGTCGATTTCAAGGACAACGCAGGCAGAATCAGTCCAGAACAAGTCGTAGTAGAAATGTTG
>JAADHD010000240.1:0-4136 GCA_013152075.1 Verrucomicrobiota bacterium
GCTAACAGGCAAAAGGGAATATTTCAAACGCAGGCTTCCCCGTCCAGAGCCCCGTCATTATTTCCGCTTTTTAATTTCCGGAAAATACAAACCCTGCGGCTTACGCTTCCACCAATTCCCCGACTCCCTCCTCTCCTTCATGGTCGTGAACTCGTAGAGATACAATTGTGCCCTGATATATTTTGGCGGCTTGTCCGGAAAGGGCTGATATTCAAAAAAATCCAAAACCTCGGGAGAGCCATCCAACAAACCCAACATCAACGGTTCCATCCAGGACCTTTGGTAACTTGTCTGCCTGTATTCTCTTTCCAAAGCCGCAAACCATAACTGCCAATCCAATCGCGGTTGATGCGGCGCGACAAAACTCGGTCGCTTTTCCAACTTACCCGGCTTGTATTTCAAACGGTATTCCTCCCAACGCCGTCCATCCCGACTCCCCTCGAAAACGATCTCAGGCCGATCTTTAGTCATCACCCGGAACAAACCATAGCCATTCACCGACCGAAACGGCGCTATCGAATCTTGAATTTCTAACACCCACTTGGGCGTGGGGTCACTCTTGAATGTTCCCCCACCAGTCAGTTGCCCTGACACCACCGCCAGAGATGCAACAAACAGCCAAAGACCGATGAACCCCCGCAAAGCTGCCCCTGCCCATTCCCCCGCAGCCATCGGCTTTTGCTGAGTGGTTTTCTTTGGCTCTATGTCAATACCAAGCCACTTCAGCCACGGTTTCGGCCAGAACTGATCCGCTACCAATGAAAAGCACAAGACAATCGTCAGCCAATTGAAGTAGGTGTAATTACCGGTTGCCATGATCAACAACATCAAGCCTGCCATTCCCAAAGCCGCGATCAAACGCATGCGCTTGCCCATGAAAATAAAAAACGGAAAGATGATCTCCACCACCAGCATCGGCCAACAGGTGAAACGATTGAACCCATCCGGCATCTGCTGCATCCACCACGCCGTCCAGGTCGGCAAGGGTTGCGTTTCGTAATGGAACAACATCGCCGTGCCATCCCACCACGATGAATCTCCGCTGGTCAATTTTACGTAGCCGGCAAAAAACATCAGCCGAAAAAGCAGCCATCTCACCAAATACCAAGGCCAGCGAGGCACGCGCGAATCCGGTTGCCTCCAGGAAAGTTGGAATTTCCAGGGAGCTACCAGTGTTGCTAACAAGCCTGCTTCAAGCAACAACACATCCCATTGAAAGCTCATAAAGGCATTGCCAGTAGTCACCAGTGATAGATAAATAATCCACAAAGCCAACAAGCCCTGTCCCTGAAAAAACCCAGCGATCACCATTAAAGCGAGAACAACTGCCAGCAAACAAGCTCCGTTCATGACAAAATCACTGCACGACAGTAAAAATATTGTAGGCACGAGGAAAAATGCACTCCTGTCATTTTCCACTCCATAATTTTCAACCTGTTGCAGGTAGTCAGCGGCGGGCACCAATCCCTGAGATCCAACCAGATTTCCCATCTGCACCCACCAGGAAATCACCGCAATGAGATATATCAAAGCCAGTCCCCTAACGAACAAGGTTCGCGAAACTGCACAATCATCGATCGGCGACCTCAAGCACTGTAAAACCACCTTGCCACTCAAATCGCTCCATTTCATTCTGCTACCGGCTTTGTCTCATTCCCCTCACCCGAATCACTCAAAAAAAACTTTGCTTCCGCACGGCGCCAATCCTCCTCGGTGTCGATGTCGTATTTCTCATCCAGCACAGCAACCTCCAATCCCGATTCGCAGGCTTGCTGCAAGCTTACCTCCAGAGTCGTTTCGGTACTCCACGGAATATCTTCAAACAGGGCCCGATGCAACGAACTCATCCCAAGCAGATAATAACCTCCGTCCAAAGTAGGACCGAAGACAACATCCTTGGTCACCAATGATTCCCAGGCCGACCTGAACGTTCGATTATCGATCTCGATGCAATCGCTGCCAATCGCAAGCACTCGCGATTCGAAATTTTCAGAGTCCCTATTTCCCTCAAAGACCTCATTGAAGGCAAATTTCAAACGTTCACCCAGATCTCCCTCACATTGAGAACGGAAAACCAGGGTCGGCTCATCGGCCGAATTCCCCTCTGCAATCAGTTTTCCACCCGCCTCCAGCCAAATCGGTCTTATCCAGGCCTCGACATCGCGAGCCTTTTCCGCCGGATCAAAACAGATGCGCACCTCTTCCACATCCACCCCCCTCAACAGGTGCACCAGTCGAGAAACCAGCTGACAATAAATGCTGACCGCCTGCTCTTCCCCCAAAGTCCGAGCCAGACGGGTTTTAACCCGGCCTTTCTGCGGATATTTGACGAACAGGATAATGACTCGTTGATCGTTCATCATAAACAGATTCTTAAGCTATCTTGATATCTTATTTTTCCAAGATTAACATTGATCCCAAGGGATCAGGCCGCTACACTTAGCGAAGTTTTCCATCGGTTTAAACAATTCCATAATTATTAGAAAGTAAAATTTACTTTCTGTCGAATTCTCAATCATTCATCCCACCTATTGACCCATCTTTTGTTGATGGAGTTGATTACTGCTGAGTATGGCCTCAAATCGTAAATCCCGCGCCCGGAAAAAAAGCCCTGCGAAACCTTCATCGGCAAAAGCGGAACTACCATCAAGCCCATACGCCTGGAATGAAGCGATCGCTATTTTTCTTGGGGGTTTTGCACTGCTCCATTTTCTAGCACTAGTCTCCTACTCACCGAAGGATCTACCTGGCTGGATTCCCTTCAGTAGCACCTCCAGTAGCGACGCGGTGATCTCAAACTTCATCGGTCCCGTCGGAGCAGTGATCGCGGGATGCTCCTACTTCATCCTCGGCGCTGCCGCTTATCTCATCCCCGGAGTACTGGTCTGGTGGGGAGTCACCACTCTTCTCGGCGCCCGCGTGTTTACGAAACGCACTCTTTTTTCATTTATTGGCCTACTGCTCTCCGCTTCCTGTTTACTGGAATATCAATCGCTGTTTTTCCAAGACTGGACTCAACTTTACAATTTGCCCGAAAGCGCCGGCGGACTCGTCGGTTACACCATTGGTCATAAACTTTTTGAAAGCTACGTAGGTACCGTCGGTTCCTTCATTGTCATGTCGATGGTTTACATGACAAGCCTGATAACCATCACCGGCCTGCACCCTTTCCAATTCATCCTGCTGGTAAAAAAACATTCCGCGGAACGTTACGCCGCCTTTCAGGAAAGCCGTGCAGCCGCAGCTGCGGCAGCATCTGAATATATCCCCGCCGCTCAAGAAGATCCCGCACCCAGGACTCGTCGATCACGTAAACCCACCGCCAGAGAAAATAAAAAGGCCGAAGTTGACGACAACGGCGAAATGGAACTGCCCCTTGGCCCCATTTTACCCAAACCAAAAATCATTGACGCTTCGGTTCGAACTAAATCTGAAAACTCAGATGATAAATTTAAGCCCGTGGCTCAGTTCGGCCTTGGCAAAAAGTCCAAGCCCGACACTGGCCTGCTGGCAACTTCAGGCTGTTTTGATGATTATCAGTTACCAAGTTTGAAACTGCTGAAAATTGATGAAAGCCAATCAGACACACCCGCTGATACCAGCGCCCTGCTCGAAATCCAAAAACGCATTGTTTCCACTCTTGCCACCTTTGGCATTGAGGTCAGCCCAGGTGACATCACCCGAGGCCCCACCATTACTCGTTACGAAATCTACCCTAGTGCCGGTTTACGGGTAAACCGGATCACCGCTCTTGAGGCAGACCTCGCCCGCGCCACTAAAGCCGAGCGCATCAATATCATCGCCCCCATACCTGGCAAAGACACGGTAGGAATTGAAATCGCCAATTCGGAAAAAGTCATGGTTCCTCTGCGTGAACTCTTTGAAGCAGGCCCTTTCCGCAATACTAAAGCAAAAATCCCTCTCGCCCTGGGCAAAGACGTATATGGCAAAACCGTAGTCGCCGACCTTGCGCAAATGCCCCATTTGCTGATCGCCGGTGCAACCGGAAGCGGCAAAAGTGTCTGCATCAATACTGTCATCGCCAGCCTGCTCTACCGCTTCACACCGGACCAGCTTCGCTTCATTATGATCGACCCCAAAGTCGTCGAAATGCAAATCTACAACGACCTCCCCCA
>JAADHD010000240.1:4143-7407 GCA_013152075.1 Verrucomicrobiota bacterium
TTGTGACTGACCCGAAAAAAGTGCTTCTTGCTCTGCGCTGGGTGGTCAACGAAATGGAACGCCGCTATGAAATGTTTGCCAAAGTAGGCTGCCGTAAATTTGACTCATTTAATTCAAGAAAAACCGATGCGGAGGCATCAGAAGCCGCCGCTAACAAAAAAAGCGCTGACAAGACCGCTGCTAAAAAAGTCCTGACCAAAGAACCCGTTCTCACAGCTCATCATGTAAACATCCCCGGCTCAGAAAATAATGCAGACACCACCGACGAAGACAGGCCTTTAACTGCAGAGGAAAAGAAACAAAAAGACATCGATGAGATGCCAGACCACCTTCCCTACATTGTGGTTATCATAGACGAATTGGCAGATCTCATGCAGACCGCTCCGGCCGACGTAGAATCATCAATAGCCCGAATCGCTCAAAAAGCACGTGCTGCTGGCATCCATTTGATCGTAGCCACACAGACACCGCGAGCCGATGTGGTCACCGGTATCATCAAAGCCAACATCCCTTCTCGTATTGCCTTTCAGGTCTCTTCCAAAATCGATAGCCGAGTCATTCTCGACGCTCCAGGAGCGGATCGCCTGGTAGGTAAAGGCGATATGCTATACTTGCCTCCGGGCAGCGCCCAATTACTTCGCGCGCAAGGAGCCATGGTATCCGACGAAGAAATCGAAAACATCGTCGAATTTTGTTCCAGCCAGGGCAAACAACAATTTCATGAAGAGATTCAGCAATCCATGGAATCATCCGGCAATCCCGAGAACGAAGTCTCGGATGAAGATGAAGATTTGATCGAAAAGTGCCTCGAAATCATCTTTCAAGAAAAGAAAGCTTCCACCTCTTTGCTGCAACGTCGCTTACGACTCGGATACACTCGCGCAGCTCGCATGATCGACATTCTGGAACAAAGAAACATCATCGGTCCAGGAGACGGTGCAAAACCAAGAGAGATTCTTATCGATCTTACCGCCGATTTCGAGTAGAATGTGTGCCCTGACCCTGAAAAAGGCATGGCACAAACAATTGGACAACTACTGCAGAAAGAACGCGAACAGCGAGGCCTGACCATCGCTGACGTGGCTCATGATACCCGTATTCATGCAAATACCATTCGCGGACTGGAAGCTGACGACTACTCGGTGTTCTCCAGCACAACCTACGCGAAAAGCTTCCTGCAGCTCTACAGCCGACACCTTGAAATCGATGCCAATGAGACTCTGCACGAATTCGATTCGGTTACCGAAGGCCTCAACAGTGGGAATTTTTCATACCTCAAATCTGTAACTAGTGCCATCGAGCCGGGAGAAACCATTCACCCCCACGAAAGTATCAGCCACACCCCCTCTTATGGAGAAGCCCGCAGGCAACCCTTTCCCTTATTCTTGGCACTGATCGTTTTTCTATTACTCTTGATCATCCCCGTTTTTTACCTCGTTGGAAAAAAAGCAGAATCAATGGAAGAAGCCAAATCCATCTTCAAGGATGCTCTCACAAACAGGGGGAACACGGGCAACGAACCCCAAACCTCGTTGAAGCATTTAGCCAGTCCTAACGCCCCCACCACTTCATCAAATTTAGACCGCGCTGTAAATAATCAGCGCAAGTCCAGTTCCCCTGCGCCATTGCCCGAGCTTAACTCAGCCAAGCCAGCCTCCTCAGCCCCGCCTCTCAAAGCAGTTCCCGTCGTGCCCGACAAACCCGCTCCCAATACGACAGCCACAGCACAAATTTGAAACTAGATTTCCCAAAACATAAGGATTGGTGAAAACCATTCCTTGGGTCAGTTTGACCAATTTGTGATCCATCTTGAAATGTCCTCAGTCGCAGTAGAGCCTGGCTCGGCTCCTCCCAAAGACCACAAATCATAAGTCGGATTCCTGGTGATCTTGTTTCTCCTGCCTGGAGGCTCGCACAAATAACGAAACTGATTTCCAAAAGGATCTACCAGGGCGTATGTACCATTCCCGGTTCTTCCCACTCGTTGTTGTGACTGGTTTTTTGCTGTATTCAAGTCTAAGCCCTGAACATAAATTTTTGTGCCCGTTGATTCCTCATCAAGCATACCATCCCCATCAAAATCACCTGATAGAAACCTGTAAAGCACGTTTGCTCCTAGTATTTCGTCTGTGGGATTTACAGGAAACATACCGTTATCCAATTTATAAGAGGAAAGGCCTGCTTCCAGCTCTTTCATAGTCAGCTCCACTTGCCTCCGTTTCACCTGATTTAAAACAGCAGGCATCGCGGCCAGCACCATTCCCGCCAAGATCGCGATCAGTGAGATCACCACCATCAATTCCATCAGGGTAAACGCCTTAGCCCCTCTCCACTTCCTCTCTGATTTTTCTATAGTCATCGTCCTCTTCCTTCCTCACGTTGCACAGCTCGAGACAAGCCCGATCACTGTGAGTTCATTTCTGTGATAATAGCGATCATCGGCATAAACAGGGCAATCACAATGGTTCCCACGATCAATGCCAGGAACACAATCATTATTGGTTCAAGCATCGAGGTCATTGCATCCACTGCATTATCAACTTCATCATCATAAACATCTGCAATTTTTAAAAGCATATCCGGCAATTGCCCAGTCTCCTCTCCCACGTCCACCATACTGATCACCATGGCAGGAAAAACTCGACTCGCTTCCAATGGCGCAACGATCGATTCCCCCTCTCTCACCGCTTCCTGCACCTTATCAACCGCCTCCGCAACGATCAAGTTGCCAGCAGTCTCACGCGTGATTCCCAAGGCCTGTAAAATAGGCACTCCACTGGTTACCAAAGTGCCCAATGTTCGTGCAAAACGGGAAACTGCACTTTTTAACTGAATTGGCCCGATAAGCGGAGCCCTCAGTTTAAAACGATCAATGGCTCGCGCCCCCGCTAAAGTCTTCGATAAAACTTTCCAGCCCACAAACACAATAATGAACCCGATTAACAGTGGTAACCAGTTTGATTGAATTCCGCGACTAAAACCAATCACCAAGCGAGTGATCGCCGGTAGGGGTTTATCTCCAAGCATTTCCGAAAATATTTTCTCGAATTTCGGCACGATTACCATCATGAGAAAAATGACAATGATCACCGCAATGAACATCACAATCATCGGATAAACCATCGCAGAGACGATCTTGTTTTTCAGTTTCTGGGCTTTTTCGGAGTACTCTGCCAATCGCACCAGCACGAGTTCCAACACACCACCGAGCTCTCCGGCTTTAACCATATTCACATACAATTTATCAAAAATCCTAGGATGCTG
>JAADHD010000430.1 GCA_013152075.1 Verrucomicrobiota bacterium
CTTCAAACTCTTCTATGTGTATTGACGTATAAATATCTTCCCGAACCAGTCGCTCGCCAACGATGATGGCATCCTCAAAGTTGTAACCGTCCCAGGGCATGAACGCTACCAGCGCATTCCGGCCCAGAGCCAACTCGCCGCGATCCGTCGAGGGACCGTCGGCCAGAACATCGCCTTCCTTGACTTTCGCGCCGGTGACGACCAGGGGCTTTTGATTGATACAGGTGTTTTGATTCGAGCGCTGGTATTTTCCCAGGGTATAGATATCCACATTCGAGTCGACCAGACGACTGCGTTTGTTTTTACCGGAACTCTTTTTCTTGCCCTGGGTTCGTACCACGATTCGGGTCGCGTCGGCACTGATCACTTCACCGTCGTTTTCAGCGATGATCACGGCTCCGGAGTCGTGCGCGACCATCACTTCCATGCCGGTACCCACTAAAGGTGCTTCGGCTTGAAGCAATGGCACCGCCTGCCGTTGCATATTGGAACCCATCAACGCCCGGTTGGCGTCATCGTTTTCCAGAAACGGAACCAGGGACGCCGCGACGCTGATCAACTGCTTCGGCGAAACGTCCATGAAATCGACTTTGTCGCTGGGCGAGAAAACATACTCTCCGCCTTTACGTGCAGAAATGATCTCGTTAACAAACTTTTTATTCTCATCCAGCTCGGCGTTGGCCTGAGCGATGATGAATTGATCCTCGACCAATGCGGTGTGAAACTCTATCTTGCTCTGCGCATAACCCTTCTCGACTTTTCGATACGGCGTCTCGATGAACCCGTATTCATTGACTCTGGCATAGGTGCTGAGGGAAGCGATCAAACCGATATTGGGCCCTTCCGGCGTTTCAATCGGACAGATCCGCCCATAATGGGTCGGATGAACATCGCGCACTTCAAACCCGGCGCGTTCCCGAGTCAGCCCGCCCGGCCCCAAAGCACTCAAACGACGCTTGTGCGTCACCTCGGACAGGGGATTGGTCTGATCCATGAACTGCGACAGTTGACTGCTTCCATAAAATTCTTTGATAGCCGCTGTGACCGGCTTCGAATTGATCAGGTCGTGCGGCATGGAAACTTCCAGGTCTTGAATGGACATGCGCTCGATGATGGCCCGCTCCATGCGCACCAAACCCACGCGAAACTGGTTCTCCAGCGACTCACCCACGGCGCGAACCCGGCGATTGCCCAAATGGTCGATATCGTCGATCTGGCCGATCCCGTTTCGCAGGCCGAGAATATATTTCACGACCGCTTTGAGATCCTCCAGATTCAACAGCCGATTGTCTAACGGAATATCGAGACCAAACTTCTGGTTCATTTTGATCCGACCGACAACGGACAGGTTGTAACGCTTGGGGTTGGAAAATAAATTTGCGAACAGAGACTTGGCTATTTCCGGTGTTGGAGGATCGCCGGGACGCAGGCGCTTGTAGATTTCTCGAATGGCGTCTTCCTGAGAATCAATTTTTCCCGCCGCCAGGGTATCGCGCAACGCCGTATCGGTATCGTCTTCATCGATACGCAGGATATGAATCTCGGTGAGCTTGTTCTCTTTTATATACTCGAGAACGTCCACTGTGATCGGTTGATTGATATCGACAAAAATCTCTCCGGTTTCTTTATTGACGATCTCTTCAAAAAGAAAACTGCCGATCAACCCCTCTTCATCGATCTCCACTTTGGTGGATCGGGGCAACCTGGAAATTTTCTTGGCAACCGCCGGCGTTACCTTTTTGTTGGCTTTGAGAATAACGTCATTTGTTTTGGGATCGATAATGTCTTCCAGAACCTTCAAACCGATCAAAAGGTTTTTAGAGGGCATGGAAAACCGGGAATCCTTGGCGGATATACCGATTTTTTCAATCTTATAATATGTCTCCAGGATCTCCTTGTTGCTCATGCCAAAGGCTTGCAACAATATGGTCGCCGGAAGTTTACGGCGCCGGTCTATTTTGACATGCAGTATATCTTTGATATCGAATTCAAAATCGACCCAGGAACCCCGGTCTGGAATGATACGCGCTGAATAGAGAATCTTGCCGCTGACGTGAGATTTCCCCTTGTCGTGGGAGAAAAAGGCCCCGGGAGAACGATGCATCTGACTCACGATCACCCGTTCCACGCCGTTGATCATAAATGTCCCGGTCGGACCCATCATCGGCATTTCGCCCAGAAAGATCTTTTGCTCTTTGACTTCGCGGACGGAGTTTACGGTGATCTGAGGAATTTTTTGATCCAGGAGCTTTTGCACGACATCTTCGGTGATCAGCGTACGCGCAGGAACAATGGCCTTGCCCTTCTCGGTGAGACGCACGTCCTCAACGATAAATCTTCCCAGCAGGCCTTCCAGCACTTTGGGCGTGACGTCTATCCTTTCCCGGTCGAACAAAACCAGGCGGACCATTATTTTTATCGGGTCCGCATAGGTCAAACCCTTCTGTCGGCATTCGCTGAGCTTGTGCTTTTCATTGTAGGCGACTTCCTGCCCACACTTATGACAAATCACCCCCGGGCCGCCGAGCTCTTTAAATTCTCCGCAACCACATTCCCAAAGACCGATCTCCAACCCCACATACTCGAGGCGGGCGTTGATATTTAAATCGGCGATGGGGAACACGTCCCGAAAAACCTCCTCCAGGCCCTTGACTTTGCGCTTTTCAGGTGCAACATCCCATTGAACAAAAGAATCAAAGGATTTCTTTTGAATTTCTATCAGGTTGGGAATTTCATCGATTACATGTATACGTGCAAAATTGTGTCTTTTCCTAAGGTTTCCAATCTCTCTTTGGGAACGCTTTTCTGGCATGTTTTGTCTTACCTTTGTAAGAGTGAGAAGTTTAACGGGGTTGATACCCCCATAACGGAGGCAAGCGATTCCTCCCTATTTAACCTCAACTGACCCACCAGCCGCCTCGATTTTTTTCTTGATCTCTTCCGCCTCTTCCTTCTTCACACCTTCTTTTACAGCCTTGGGCGCACCTTCGACCAGATCCTTAGCATCTTTCAAGCCTAAGCTGGTGATGGCCCTGACTTCTTTGATCACCTGAATCTTCTTGTCACCGGCGGCAGTCAGAATGACATCGAATTCCGTTTTCTCCTCGGCGGCCTCGGCGGCGCCACCTGCAGGAGCGGCCACTGCCATCGTCGGCGCGGCGGCGGTGACTCCATATTTATCTTCCAATTCCTTAACAAATTCAGACATTTCCAACACGCTCATACTATCAATAAAGGAAACGACTTCCTCTTTAGTGACGGCCATCACGCTCTCCTTTCAACAATCATTTTTTCAAATGCAATTAATTTTATTTAACCCACGGTGAGGAAAAACCACTGAATTTCCCCACTGAAAATCTTTAAACGGCAACTCAACTCGAAGCTTTTTTCTCTCGAACGGCGTCCAGAGTTCCAACGAGCTTTCTTAACAGGCTACTAAATACACCGGCAAAATTGGTGGTCGGCCCTTGAAACACTGAAAGCATCTGCGACAACAACTGCTCTCTCGAAGGCAGATCTGCCAAAGCCTTCACTTCATCGGCGGAGATGACCTTACCTTCTACCATACCGCAAATCACCTTCGGCGTTTTTTTTGCATCGGCTTTACGACAGTCGGCCAGTACTTTTGCAGGTGCAACGGGATCATCGTAACTCAGAAGCAAAGACACCGGCCCCTTGAAGTTTGCATCGAGGCCTTCAAACGGCGTGTTCTTCGCCGCAAGCTTTGCCAGAGTGTTTTTTATGACCCGAAACTCGACGGAACGGCTTCGCATGGTGGTCCGCAACTCGGTAATGCTGGGTGCGTCGATCCCCTGATAATCCGCCAGAACAGCGGCCGTCGCTTTTTGAAACACCGCATTCAATTCTTTTACCGCTTCCTGCTTCACTGGATTTGCCACAATACCGACCTTTCAATCAATTGATATCTGCCCATTATCCCTGGACTAAGGAACCTACCTCACAACCCAACCTCAAGGAACGTAAGCCACCTTGACCCCGGCGCCCATTGTAGCAGACACCGACACACCCTTCACATAATGCCCTTTGCTGGAGGCGGGCTTCATCTTGACAAGCGTTGACATGAACGCGCTGTAGTTTTCAGCCAGATCCTCGACCGCAAAA
>JAADHD010000216.1 GCA_013152075.1 Verrucomicrobiota bacterium
TCAACCGCCGTATTTAATTAAAGGCGCTTTGGAAAGCGCCTCTCCTTGTTTATGGTTTTTTGTTCGATCTCGCGGAATTCAGTTGGTCATTCAGTTGGTGGACTTTTTTGACTAGGGTGTCTTCGATGGCTGGCGACCAATTGGTGGGATGAACGGTGCTCCGCACGTAACGCATGGAGGTCTTGCCTTCGTAACCGCCTTCTTCGATGATACGTTTGCTAGGGGTGTAACACATCACGTCATTTGAATAGCCTGCGATCCAGATGGCGCCTTTGTTTTTTTCGCCGAGTTCCTTTTTCAGCCGATGGGCATAATCGATCACGACTTCACCGCCAATGGCAGCAAGAGTGAGACTGTCACCAAAACGAATCACTTGCACCGGAACAGGGTAGCTTTTGGCGAGGGTTCCATTGTGCTTCAAGTCGTCGAGCAAAAAAGTGGCGTAACGTTTTTCGTAGTGGTCTTTGCTTTTTTGACGCTCCAAGAGTTCGGCTTTGGTAGGTGGGGTATCGTAGGCGACCGGGGTCCATTCGAGCAGGGCACGAAGCGGCCCTTTGACCGGCACAGGGTTGGCGAAAATCGCGGCATCGATGGCGGTGGCCATGGCGCGCCCATGTCTTTCCATATACTCTACCTTGCGACGGGGGTAGGGGTTCTGATCGCCGGAGCAGCCGTTGATGAACATTGCCACGGTGCCGGGGTGATCGGTTTCAAAATACTGCTGGGCGTAACCTGGCCAGTCGCCGTGAATCTGCATGTCGCCGAGGGTGGTGGCGTGGCAAGCGTAACCGAAAAGAACAGATTTTAGATTTTCACCGATGGCATCATAAACTTGCAGAGTAGGAACGGTTTGGTCAACGGAGCCTTCTGGGTTGGGGAAGTTTTTGAACGTTCCGTCAGGCTTCCGGGTACGGCGGTTCATTGAAAATCCGCAGCGAGCAAAGGAATATTTCAGCTGGGCAGGAGTCAGCGTGGCTAACGACTGGTCGATGCTCGCGGTGATTTTTTCCATCAATTGTGCACTGTAGGCACGCACCTCATCGAGAACCTGTTGTTCGTTTTCAGGAGCGACTTTCGAAGAAATAACTTGTTCAGGGCGGTTTTTTCCACGCGGTTCGTAGATGCGAATCATCGGGCCACTATGAGTGTGGGAAGCATTGATCAGCAGAGAGCCGGGTGGTAGTTTATGTTTTTCGGTGGTGTGTTTTTCGATAGCATCACGCAGTGACCGCGGAACGCCTATCAGGTCGAGGGTGACGATGACCAAGCGCTGTCCGTCGGCGTCTTCTATCGCCAGGGTTTTGGCATGTAAATCCTGCCGGACGCCTTCGGATGGTCCGGTTCGAGAGGCATAACCAGCCATCCACATCGGTTTGTCAGGGGTGATGGTGGTGCTGACGGCAGAGGCTTTCCAGAGGTAGGGAGCAGGCGCAGGTGCGGCGGAGGTGCTTCCGGCGATGGAGAGCAGGACGGCGAGGGTGGGGATGAGTGGTTGCATTACGAATTAGGAGCCGAAGCGCGAAGCACTGAGACAGCCGGAGGCAATTAGGAGCCGGGACCGCGGCGCGGGCGAGACAGTCTGAGTGAAGCGATGACAATTTAAAATTTGGCATTAAGAATTTGTGTTCGTAAACTGATAGGTATGAAGTTCATAATCCCCACGAAAATAGGAACCGCTTTGGGAGTGTTTTTTGTGATGGTGGGGGGAGGGGTCTGTGAGGATTCTAGCCCAAAGACGCCGGTGCCTCAACTGGAGGCGTATGAAAGTTGGAAAATGGCAGGCAAAGGCAAGGACGGGGCGCTGACGGGAGCGTCTACGATTTTTGCTCCTAAGGGTTTCAAGGTGGAACTGTTACATGCGGCGACTAAGTCAGAGGACTCGTGGGTGGGGATGACTTTTGACGGCAAAGGCAGGGTCATCGTGGCGATGGAGGACAAGGGTTTGCTGCGCATGACGCTGACTAAAGGCAAGGTGGATAAAGTCGAAGTGATTAATACGGAGCTGGAAGAGTGTCGCGGATTGTTGTGGGCCTATGACGCGCTCTATGCAAATGCGAATGATTCGAAGGGTTTTTATCGACTGCGTGATACGACTGGGGATGATCAACTCGATGAAGTGAAATTGTTGCTCAAAACGGGTGGTGGTGTCGGACACGGGCGCAATCATTTAAGGCTGGGGCCGGATGGCCTGATTTATCTGGTGCATGGCAACAGTGTGGATCTGCCGGACACATTGACGGTGGATTCACCTTATCGAAATCAGCGTGAGGATCAGCTCATTCCGAATCCCTGGGACAATACGTGGCATCGTCGTGAGGGGCGGGTGCCGACGGGGGATATTTTGCGCACGGATAAGGATGGAAGTTTTTTTGAATTGGTAGCAGCTGGAATGCGCAATCAATTGGACATGGATTTCAATCGGGACGGTGAGGCTTTTGTTTATGAAGCCGACATGGAGTGGGAAACGGGAGCGGCCTGGTACAAGCCAACCCGGGTTTTACATATCGTGCCGGGTGGCGAATACGGATGGAGACGGGCGACGGGCAAGTGGCCGGCCTACTACGAAGACAGCTTGCCGGCGGTTCATGATGTGGGATTGGGGTCACCGACAGGAGTGGGTTTTGCTTATAAGAGTAATTTTCCAGAGAAATATCGTGAAGCATTTTTTATCGCTGATTGGTCTTACGGTCGAATTCTGGCGATTCATATGAAACCAGATGGGGCGAGTTATGTCGGGGAGGAGGAGACCTTTATTCTCGGACGTCCTTTGAACGTCACCGATTTCGACTTCGGTGCGGATGGCGCGATGTATTTTGTGACCGGCGGCAGGAAAACCCAATCGGCTTTGTACCGGGTGAGTTATGAGGGGAAGGGCGCGCCTGCCTCGAAACCAGTGGAGAAGGCTGCGGATGAAAAGAGTGCGGCGCTGCGGAAATTGAGGCACGAATTGGAAGCTTTGCAGAAGATGAAAGGGGACGCTGTGTTGAAAAAAGCGATGGCCAATATTGACCATGGAGATCGCTTTATTCGTTTTGCGGCACGCATCGTATTGGAAAACCAGCCCCCGATGGATTGGGCAGCCGAGGTAGTGAAGTCCGGCTCACTCACTGGAATGTTGGCGTTGGCTCGGGTCGGGGATTCATCGCAGAGAGGAAGAATTACGACGCGACTCAACGAACTACTGCAAAAGCGAATGGACGAGCAGCATTTGTTGTTGGCCTTGCGTGTGTATGCAGTGGCGTTTGCGCGCATGGGTGAGCCGGATGATAAAGAGCGAAGGGATTGTATTGTGATACTGGATTCCCTGTTCCCTAACCTGTCAACTCGTGTCAATCATGAGCTGAGCGAGTTATTGATTTATTTACAGGCTCCAAAAGCATTGGATAAAACGCTGGCCTTGCTGGATGTGGCGGCGGATTCTCGGGATTTGTCCCAGTATCTGGTGTATGCGCGTTATGTGAAGGATGGCTGGAATCTGGAAAAGCGCCGTCTGTACTTGAATGCTCTGGGCCGTTTTGAAAAAATACCCGGAGGCCGTTGGTCTGCTCTGGCAGCTGACTCATTGCGGAAGGAGGCAAGTGCTGCCCTGAGCGAAAAAGAGCGCCTTGTTTTGGTGGAAGAATTAAAAAAAGCAACGCCGGAAGTGCCTCTTCCGTTGGTGAATATGGAGCCGGCGAAATTTGTCAAAGCCTGGGCGATGGAAGATTTTTCCAAAGAGCTGAGTCAGCCATTGGGGAAGCGGTCTTTTGAGAATGGACAGAAGGCTTACCTGAAAGCCCAGTGTGCGATGTGTCATCGCATGGCAACGATGGCAGCGACCGCGACATCTGTATTGGGACCGGATTTGACCGGGGTTGGCAGTCGGTTTGGATTGAGTGATTTGCTGGAGTCGATGATTCATCCCTCCCGGGTGATTGGAGACAAATACCGCAATCCAGCGGGCCCGAATGTGTCTCTTATGCCGCCGGGTTTGATCAATATGTTGGAGAAAGAGGCGGTGCTCGATCTGTTGATGTATCTACAGACTGGTGGATTAGGAATTAATAATTAAGAATTAGGAGCCGAAGCGCGAAGCGCTGAGACAGCCGGAGGCAATTAGGAGGTAGAAGGAGATTAG
>JAADHD010000419.1:0-976 GCA_013152075.1 Verrucomicrobiota bacterium
GAATACTGCGGTTGTGTGTTCAGCCTGCGAGACACCAATGACTGGAGGGAATCAAAAGGCCGGGAGAAAATCCAACGCAAAGTGAAGTTTTACGGACGAGATGCGGTTGTCACCGATGAAAGCGAAGAGTGATTTCTTACTAACTTTTCACCAAAGCACCTAAATGCGCCGCCGCCGCAGACGCAAGCCCCTCCAAACTGTAACCGCCCTCCAACACAGAGACCAGTCGCCCGTCACAATGTTTGCCTGCCAATTCGAGCAACAAATTTGTCAGCCCGACAAAATCATCATCACTCAAACGAAACTGCCCCAGAGGATCACCGATACGTGAATCAAACCCCGCCGACAACAATACCATCTCCGGCTTGAACTCCGCCATTGCAGGCAAGAGACTCTTTTTGAAAGCCCCCTCGACTTCCTTCATCCCCACACCCGCCGGCAGCGGATGATTGATCGTCGCTCCAACACCCTTCCCCTCCCCCGTTTCCTCCTTCATTCCAGTCCCCGGATACCAAGGATGCTGGTGAGTGCTAAAATACACCACACTGCCATCCTGATAAAAAATATCCTGGGTCCCATTGCCGTGGTGCACATCCCAATCAACGATGAGCACTCTTTCCAGATCATATTTTTTCTGCACATATCGAGCCGCGATGGCGATCTGATTAAATATACAAAACCCCATTCCGGTATCCTCACTGGCATGATGCCCCGGAGGCCTAACCACCGCAAAGGCATTCCCCACTTCCCCGCCCATCACCGCGTCCACAGCATTGAGCACCCCTCCTACAGCCTTCTCAACCACATCCAAAGATTGTGTTCCATACACCGTGTCGCCAGTGCTCAGCTGACCACTGGATTGACCGTCAATCTCCTTTTTCACCAGTTTTAGATAATCCGGCGTATGACACAACAGGATTTCCTCATCCGTAGCTTGGCGAAATTTCAACTGTCGGCATTTTTCCACCCACCCCTC
>JAADHD010000419.1:1067-5183 GCA_013152075.1 Verrucomicrobiota bacterium
GTAATCCCGTATTCTCCTTGGCCTTCATTTTCAAGTATACTGCCAGACATCTTGTCCTTCTGCCCACTCTATTTTCTGCCCTGATGACAGGAACAACCCTTGCACCGTGATTCCTCCCCCACCATAGTGCTCGTTCACTCTTTCAACCACCTGCATGGCGGATCCAAAAAACATCACTACTCTCAAAATAGGGCTGGCAGGCTTCGGCAATGTCGGCGCAGGGGTGTACAAAAACCTACTGAAAAACAAAGATCTTCTGAGTGAGCGTATCGGCCGGGAGCTGGTGATTCACCGCATCGTAGTTCGCAATCCGGATAAACCCCGTGATGTCGATTTGCCTGCTGACATCGTCAGCACCAATCTCGATGACCTCATCGAGGATGATGAAATCGACATCGTCGTAGAACTGATCGGCGGAACCGATCAAGCCTTCGACCTGGTCAAATCCGCACTGGAAAGTGGCAAGACCGTCGTTACTGGCAACAAAGCTTTGCTCGCAGAACACGGCAAAGAATTATTCGCCATTGCCGACCGTGAAAAAACGCCAATCTATTTCGAAGCCGCAGTCGCGGGCGGCATTCCTATTATCAAAACGGTTCAGGAATCGCTCGTTGGTAACAGCATCGAATCCATGGCCGGCATTATCAACGGCACCAGCAATTACATCCTCGGCCGAATGAGCGACGCCGGCCTCGACTATCAGGAGGCGCTCAACGAAGCCCAGCAACTCGGTTATGCGGAAGCTGACCCCGCCCTCGATGTGAATGGATGGGACGCCGCTCACAAAGCGATTATTCTTGCCTCACTTTCCTACGGGTCCTGGATGCGTAGCGAAGATATTTATGTAGAAGGCATTGAGAAAATTTCTCTGCCCGACATTCAAGTCGCGCGAGATCTTGGATATGTCATCAAGCTGCTCGCCATCATTCGCCTTGATTCCGAATCCGGCAATATCGAAGTCAGGGTTCAGCCATCACTCATACCAAAATCTCACATCCTGGCTTCGGTGAATGGCGTGTTCAATGCAATCTTTGTCCGTGGTGACATCGTGGGAGAGACCTTATTTTACGGATCGGGAGCCGGTCAAGATCCGACCTCCAGCTCAGTGATCAGCGACCTAGCTGATGCCGCCGCTCATCTAAACGGTGCGGCAGCGAGCCGAACAGGTTTTGTGCCCCACGGACTCTATGGTCAACCCCTGCCCGTCGATGTAAGTATCTCCGAATACTACCTACGCCTCGGGGTCGACGACCAACCAGGCGTGGTGGCAAAAATCGCCGGAATTCTCGGTGAACACCAAATCGGCATCTCTTCAATGATCCAGCCTGAAGAGCACAGCGAAGGAACCGCCTCCATTTTCCTCATGCTGTATCTTGCTCCTTTTGGAACCATGAAAAAAGCCGTCGCAGAAATCGCCAAGCTCGACTGCATTCAAGACGAACCCGTCCTGATGCGAGTGGAATCCCTCTGATCCCCACTCCACATCCTCCCTACATCCCCACCCCACGCACCTCACCACCTTGCCCCATTCCTCTTAACACCTCCCCTTCCCGAACGCCTCATTTCATCTCGTCCGTCATATTTTCGAGCACACTCTAATCGAATATGAAATTTCAAAGTACCCGCAGCGCTTCCGAGCCACTCGGCTTTCGTGAGGCTTTTGCCTCCGGCCTGGCACCCGATGGTGGCCTCTACGTTCCGGAATCCTTGCCGCAAATGCCGGACACTCTGCTCAATGGTGATCCGCAATCCTACAGCACGCTTGCCTTTAAATTCCTGAAATTTTTCGATACCGATCACACCCCCGACGAACTCAAAGCACTGGTCAATCGATCCTACACCGGTAATTTTGACGACTCTGCCACCGCGCCACTACGCCAACTCACTGACGACCTCTTTGTGCTGGAACTTTTCCACGGCCCCACTCTCGCATTTAAGGATTTCGGATTGCAGTTGGTCGGCAACCTATTCGAAGATCAAATCCGCCGCAGCGGAAATCCGATCAACGTACTTGGCGCAACCTCCGGTGATACGGGTTCAGCGGCGATCCACGGACTTGCCAATAAAGAAGGCGTAAACGTATTCATCCTCTATCCCAAAGGGCGCATCTCGCCGCTACAGGAAAGGCAGATGACCTGCACCGAGGCAGCCAACATTTTCCCAATTCCGATCGAAGGCTCCTTTGATGACGCCCAACTGATCGTAAAGGATCTGTTCAGTGATCTTAAGTTCAAAGCCGAAGTCGGACTGTCTGCGATCAACTCCATTAATCTGGCCCGCGTATTGGCCCAGGCAATCTACTATTTTCACGCCTGGTCTCAATTGCCCACAGCAGCGCGAGAAAACAACCCGGCCTTTGTCGTACCAACCGGCAATTTCGGCAACATCCTCGCTGGCTGGCTGGCTGGAAAAATGGGGTTGCCGGCAGACCGTTTTGTGATTGCCACCAATCGCAACAACATCCTCTACCGCTTATTCACCACCGGTGTCTACGAATCTGGAGAGGTTCATGCCAGTCTGGCTCCCTCCATGGATATCCAGGTAGCGTCCAACTTCGAACGCTTTCTGTTTTATCACCTGAACGGTGATGGCAATCAGGTTTCTAAATTCATGCAGAAAATCGGCGGGGACAGTAAACTTACGATCCCGGATTTCGATGCCGATGTCTTCAGCGCAAGCTATAGCTCCGATGAAGACATCATCGCCTTAATTCGTCAGACCCACAAAAAGTTTGATTACATTGTCGATCCCCACACCGCATGCGCTTTCAAGGACCTCGATCGCTCACGAAGCAATATCGTTCTGTCCACTGCCCACCCGGCAAAGTTTCCAGACACCATCGAAAATGCCATCGGCGTGCATCCCACGCACCCGTCACTGGAGAAATTGAAAAGCCGAACACCCGTGACCTACCAACAGACTGCCCATGCCAACTCCATCCGCGATTTCATCCTTGCCAATCGAGCTTGAAATAGCCAGTGGACATTTACCCATTGTTTGGCATTAGTCATGACGACCTATTAATCAATCATGAGCGTAATCGTCCAGAAATACGGAGGCACCTCGGTCGGATCTGCAGAGAGGATCCGCAACGTGGCGCGCCGTATCCTTGATTCCCATCAGGCCGGCAACCAGATCGTTGCCGTGGTATCCGCCATGAGCGGAGTCACCAACCGCCTCCTCGGGCTGGCAGAAGAGGTGACGGGCAGTGAGCAACACGCAACGGAACGAGAAATGGACGTGCTGCTATCCACCGGGGAGCAAACCACCATCGCGCTGATTTCCATGGCCATCAACTCCATGGGCGGCCGTGCCGTATCGCTGACCGGTGCCCAGGCAGGAATCCAAACCGACGGCGTTCATACCCGCGCACGAATTTCCAATATCACTCCTGATGAAGTCCACCGTTTACTCGATGACGGCAATATTGTCATTCTCGCCGGTTTTCAGGGACGCAGCCCGGAGGGTTATATCACTACGCTCGGACGCGGCGGCTCCGACCTCACCGCCATCGCCATGGCCGCTGCCATAAATGCAGAGCTTTGCCAAATTTATACCGATGTGAACGGCGTCTACACCTGTGACCCACGCGTCGTCAAAACCGCGCAGAAAATCGACGAAATCAGCTACGACGAAATGCTGGAGATGGCCAGTTCCGGCTCCAAAGTCATGCAGTCGCGTTCGGTCGAATTTGCGAAAAAATTTGGCGTCCGCTTTGAAGTCCGCAGCAGTTTAAACCAAGAACCCGGGACACTTGTCCTTGAAGAAAATATGAGCATGGAATCCGTTGTCATTCGTGGAATCAGCCTGGAGCGCGATCAAGCAAAAGTCACTATCGAAGGAGTACGCGACCAACCCGGCACTGCCTCCAAAGTGTTCACCGCCATTGCCGATGCCAACATCATCGTCGACATGATCGTGCAGAACGTATCGAAAACCGGCACGACAGATATTTCCTTCACCGTCGGTCAAGCTGATCTCGCTAAAGCGGAAAAAACCTTGAATGCCGTGCTACCTGATATTGGAGAAGACGTCAGCCTGATTTCCCAGGAAGGAATTGCCAAACTCAGTGTGGTAGGCATCGGCATGAGCTCCCATTAAGGGGTGGCATCACAG
>JAADHD010000136.1:0-4086 GCA_013152075.1 Verrucomicrobiota bacterium
CGATTGCCTTGCTGAGCAGCGCCGGGGTGCCGAATCCGTATCAAATCATGGGCACGGTGATCGGGGCGACTTTAGTATCGACCCTGGTCGCTATCATTTCGGTGAAGTTTTTTGAGAAGATGCCGGTGTTTCGGATCAAGGAGGGGTCGGGTGATGTTGTGGGGGAAGATGAGGTGGAGGAGGCGGAATTGAAAAAAATTGGCCCATGGGGCTGTATTGTCTTGATAGGAGTTATATTACTTGCCGTGCTTTTTGTATGTATTGATGCGATGCCGTGGTTTCACCGACTGGTTATAGATAAGTTGCATTTGCAGGGAATTTTGGATCAGCTGAATACTGAAAAATCTACCCTGGAGAGAGTGGGGGTTGAAAAGGATCTGCCTTATTGGGTGCGAATAGGGCGTGATTTTATGTTCGCTTTTTCGGTAGTTGCGATCCCTTTCATCTGGCTGTTTTTCATCGTCTATGCCTGGGTGCGCGGGGTGAAGGTGTATGAGGAATTTGTCGAAGGCGCGAAGGAGGGGTTCGGAGTGGCGGTGCGCATCATGCCGTTTTTGGTGACGATGTTGGTGGCGCTGGCGATTTTTCGGGATTCGGGAGCGTTACTGGTTATGCAAAATCTGATGCGTCCGTTTTTGAATCTGGTGAGCTTTCCAGTGGAGCTGGTACCGATGGCCTTGATGCGTCCGCTTAGTGGAAGTGGTAGTCAAGGGGTGCTGGTAGAGATCCTGACCAATGAAGGTCTCAGCGATACGCTGAAATACACAGCGGCAACGATGTTCGGTTCGACGGAGACGACCTTTTATGTGCTGGCAGTGTATTTTGGCAGTGTGGGGATTCGACGCGCCCGACATGCGCTGGCGGCGGGCTTGTGCGCCGATGCGGCAGGGATTATTGCGGCAGTGGTGATTTGCAAACTTGTGTTCGGGTAGCGAGGGATTGAAGTTTTTGTCTATTATAAATGTGTTTTAATGAATAAACACATTTTACATGAATATTAAATGCGATTACATTTATATCCATATTTAAATAATTGCTAAAATTCGGATGAACATCGCAGAATATCGCTCAGGCATTTGGAAGGATCAGTACCAGTATAAGAGTTTTTCCCCTTCTTTGGTCAACCTGCAGTGGAGGTGGGATCTGCCAGAGCTTGATACGCTTCTTGCCGAAGCAAATCGTAAACTGGGTGAACTCAACGGTTTGTCCATTGTTGTTCCTGATCTTGATCGGTTTATCCAGATGCATGTGGTGAAAGAGGCGCAAAGTTCCAGTCGTATTGAAGGCACCGAGACTGGTATGGCGGAGGCATTAAGGGAAGACCCTGAGGATATTGCTCCTGAAAAGCGCGACGATTGGCAAGAGGTGAGAAACTATATTGACGCTATGAAGCAGTCACTTGATGAACTTAAATCCCTCCCGCTTTGTAATCGTTTGCTCTGCGATACACATGGGATATTGCTTCAGGGGGCGCGTGGCGAAAAAAAATCACCTGGAGAATTTCGCCGCAGTCAGAACTGGATCGGTGGAGCTTCGATTCAGGATGCTGTTTTTATTCCTCCTCATCATGAGGATCTCCCGGTGTTGCTGGGTGACCTTGAGGATTTTTGGCACAATGAGTCGATACACGTCCCTCACCTTATTCGCATCGCGATCAGTCACTACCAGTTTGAGACGATACACCCATTTCTCGATGGCAACGGGCGGATAGGACGTTTGCTGATCACGCTTTACCTCGTGGACAAAGAGCTGCTTGACTACCCTTGCTTGTATCTTTCGTCGCATCTCGAAAAACACCGAAGCCATTATTACGATGCCTTAACTCATGTTAGAAACACGCATGATTTGGCTCACTGGATAAGGTTTTTTCTTGTAGGGATTATCGAAACTTCTAAAAATTCGATCAATACTTTTCGTAGCATTTTCGAACTTCGTAATCGCACTACAGCACTGTTGGAGACTTTTGGTCGCGCCACCCCGAATGCAACAAGATTTGTTAATTACCTCTATAGTAATCCAATTATCACCTCTGTGGAGATCGCCGGAAAGCTTGAGCTTAGCCAGACTACGGTAGATCGGCTTATTGCCTTGTTGATGAAAAACAAGGTGTTAGGTGAGCTTACAGGGCAGCGTCGAAACCGTGTATTTTTCTTTAAAGAATATTATCAGATTTTCGTGAAATGAAGCTTTGTAAAAAACAAATTAGTAGTGATACGGTGGTCAACTGTAAGACTGCTATAGGATGACAGACATGATGGTCGCTACGGAAGCTCTGCAAAAACACTTCGGCTTCGATGAATTCCGCTCGGGTCAGGAAGAGGTGATCGATCAGTTGTTAGCCGGAGTGAACACCTTGGCGATTTTCCCGACCGGCGGGGGCAAGTCCCTGTGTTATCAGTATCCGGCGGTGACGCGAGAGGATGGGGCGTTGACGTTGGTGATTTCTCCGCTGATTGCTTTGATGCGGGATCAGGTGGATACGCTGCTGGAGAAGGGTTTGTCAGCAGCGCGATTGGATTCGTCATGTTCGACGCAGGAGCGGGCGAGGGTGCTGCAGGCGGTAGGGGACCGGCAACTGGCTTTGCTTTATGTGTCACCGGAGGGCTTGGCGGATGAGGAATTGGTGAAAGTGTTGCGTGGAGTGGAGGTCGCGCTGGTGGCGGTAGATGAAGCGCATTGTGTGTCGGAGTGGGGGCATAGTTTTCGACCGGCTTATTTGCGGCTGCCAAAAGTGGTGAGACGTTTGAAACCTGCGGCGGTGTTGGCTTTGACGGCAACGGCAACGACGCAGGTGGCGAGAGAGGTGCGCAAGGTTTTTGGAATCAAAAAAACCGATGAAGTGCGTACGCCGTTTCATCGAGCGAATCTTCATTATCGGATTCATCCGGTGAGCGGGGAACAGCGAGATGAGCGTTTGTTTGAGCTGTTACAGCAGGAAGGTCGCACACCGGCTGTGGTCTATGCAACCCGTCGGGAGGATGTGGAAAATATAGCGGCATTTC
Source organism: Verrucomicrobiota bacterium (assembly GCA_013152075.1). GTDB lineage: Bacteria > Verrucomicrobiota > Verrucomicrobiia > Verrucomicrobiales > DEV007 > JAADHD01. The sequence continues at coordinate 3,003 of JAADHD010000136.1, forward strand.
TCTGCGAGCAAGGGGTGGAAACCCGGTCCTATCATGCCGGCATGAACGCCGAGGGGCGGGCAGAGGTGCAGGATGGCTTCATGAATCACGAATTCCCTGTCATCTGTGCGACGATCGCTTTTGGCATGGGGGTGGACATGCCGGACATCCGCTCAGTGGTGCATTATCATGCGCCGAAGTCCCCCGAGGGCTGGATGCAGGAAAGCGGTCGGGCCGGGCGAGATGGGGAAGTGGCGTATTGTGAGATGTTGGCCTGTGAAGATGATCGGCGGGGGTTGGAAAATTTTGTGCAGGCTAACCGGCCTTCAGTGAGAGTGATCGAGAATGTATTGCGTGCGATTTTTTCTCAGGGCTCCAGCGCGGTGATTTCGCGTTATGATTTGCAAACCATGCATGACCTGCCGGAAGCGGTGGTGGATATCCTGTTGGCGCGTCTTGAGATTGCCGGTTTTTTGAAACTGAAGAGCCGTTCATGGAAGCGCGGGCGAATTCGACCTCTGGTGAGTGCAGGAGAAATGATGTCGGCTTATGCTGGGAAAAAGCAAAACGCGATTGCGGCGTTGCTTGAATTGAAGGGCAATCTAGACTTGTTGGAATTGAGTGCTCAGCTTGGAATGAAAATCGAAGCCTTGAATGAGCTGTTGGAAGATCTGGAGCTGGGAGGCGACATTGGATTGACCCGCACGCATCGCTTGCACCTTTATCGAATCGTAAAAGCGCCGGAACCTCTTCCTGCTTTGGCGGGTGATTTGTATGCCACCTTCAAGAAACACACCGTGCGAGATCTTGAGCGCATTGATGCCGTGTTTCGCACAGCGACGACCCGAGCTTGCATCACTTCGGCGCTGTTAAAACATTTTGGAGAAAAATTGGAGAAGCCTTGCGGAACTTGTTCGAGCTGTATTGGGGAAAAACGTCTGCGCAAATTACCGCGTTCAAAAACAGCAGACGTGAGCCTGGAAGAAATCGAAAAGATACAGGCCCTGGTCGCCACCCGTCACGCTGTGCTTTCATCACCGCAGCGGTTGGCGAGATTCCTGTGCGGGATCAACAGCCCGGCGATGATGCGTTGGAGACTATACTT
>JAADHD010000136.1:4121-7534 GCA_013152075.1 Verrucomicrobiota bacterium
AGGAAGTGCTGGTGATTGCGCAGGCGCAGGTGTTGTGAGCAAGGAGGGGCGCTTTTTAAGCGCCCTTCATAGGTTAGATGCTTGGAAAGTGACGTTCCTTGGGGTTTGTATTTTAAGATCATCGTAAAGATCATCGTTTTTAGGTTTAATAATAGAGGTTCACAGAATCGAAGTCAGGGAATCGATGTCCGGTTGAGCCGGAAGTTGTCAGAGATTATAAACACCCTTTCGCAGTTTAAGCAGGCCCTTTAGTCTGTGCCGGTTCAGTTTTCACGGCTTCAAGTGCCTGTGTATTGTCAAATCTGCAAATCTGCTCACTTGACAGCAATCTTGCTACAGTCCAAGACTAAGTCCTATGCCTGAAGACACACCGGACGTTACGCTTGACCCTGTTTCCCTACGCCTTGCTGCGGCGTCGGCTTTGATTCGCCGTCGTCGCACGATTAAGCCGGAGGGTATGAATAATCATGCGGTCGACAAGCGTTATGTCGCTGCGATACTCGAAAATGCCAATTGGGCGCCGAGTCATGGTTTGACTGAGCCCTGGAGGTTCATGATTTTTTCGGGAGAGGCGCGAGAGGATCTGGCAGCTTTCTTGAGACGGCTGTATGTTCTCAAAACGGAGGAAGAAAATTTTAAGGAAGACAAGCTGGAGAAGCTGGGGCTTAATCCTTTGCGTGCTGACGTGGCGATTGTAATTGGGATGAAACGCCAGGATTCTGAGAAAATTCCCGAAGTGGAGGAAATCGAAGCAGTGGCTTGTGCGGTTCAGAATATGCATCTGACCGCTTCGGCGATTGGTCTGGGAGCGTTCTGGTCGACGCCGCCGATTGTCTATACTCCGGAGATGACGAAGTTTATGGAACTCGACCCGGAACGGGATCAATGCCTGGGCATTCTGTACCTGGGCTGGCCGGAGGGAGCAGGGCCGGACGATGAGACGAAACCTGAGGGGGAGGATAAGTGGCCCACAAGCCAGCGTCAGCCAGTGGAGGAAAAAATCACGTGGAAGGAGTAACGGACATTGCTGTTCTGGCGGTCAAATGGGTCACCGTCGGCACTCTAATGGTAGGTGGATTGGTGGGAACTTTTCTACCGGTGTTGCCGGGATCGTTTTTTATTCTGCTTGGAGCTGTGGCGCATTATTTTCTGTTCGGTCAAGGGGCCAGCGGATTGAACTGGGTGAGCTTTGTGGTGCTGAGTGTTTTGTTCGCATTGTCAGTGGCGGTAGATTGGTTGAGCGGAGCGATCGGGGCCAAGTGGTTCGGTTCCAGTAAGTGGGGGATAGCCGGGGTTATTGTGGGTGGCATCATTGGCTTCTTTTTTGGCTTTGTAGGCATTATCGTCGGGCCTCTGCTGGGTGCTTTTATATTCGAAATGATTTTCGCCAAAAAGGAGCTCAACGCGGCGAGTAAATCAACCTGGGGCACGCTTGTCGGTGGAGGGGCGGGAATGCTGGGCAAGGCGATGATCTCACTGAGTATGATCGTTTTTTATGTCGTGGATGTGATATTTCTTAATTGAGAACTGAATGGAAAGGAGCCATTCGTGCCTGTTCCTTCTTTACCTCCAGTGTGTTCACCCTTACACTCACCGCGTGGAACAGGTCGGTGACGATCGCTGTTGTCTGCAGCTTCGGTTGCTGGCTTCAGAGGAAAGTCCGGACACCATAAGGCAGCGTTGCCTTGGGAAACCAGGGGAGGCGGGTAGCGAAAGCTCTCGTTGACGGATAGTGTCGCAGAAAATAAACCGCTTTTGTTTGCTTCGGCAGATAGGAGTAAGGGTGAAATGGCGAGGTAAGAGCTCACCGCTCCTTAGGGTAACCGGGGAGGCACGACAAACCCCGCGCGGTGCAAGACATAACAGGACAAACGGGCCGCCTGCCCGGCTCTCTGAAACTTCGGTGGACGAGAATGAGTCCGGGTATTAGTCGCACTCCATTTCGGTGGAGAATGCTGTTGGCCTTCGGGTTGGCAGGGTTAGATAAATGATCGTCCTTTTGTTGAATCCGGCTTGTCCGGTTTCACGAAAGAACAGGATCCGGCTTACAAGACCTGTTCCACACTTTTTTTATTGAGTGGGGGAAAAATCGGCGGAATTCATCAAAGTGGATTTTACTCCCCCTTTGATGAGGATTTTCCCATCAACTTCAGATGCTTTGCGTGCAGATTGCCAGTCAGGGTCTTTTCCGAAAGCTGAGAAAGATTTTTTGCGACTGGCTTCGTCCTTATGGGCAAGGAAATACAGAAGAGTATTATTTGCTCCGTCCTGATCGGGTAGTAGGCGGAAATAAGCCAGATTGGTCATGCCGTGTTTTTTAAATAAGGCAATGGTGTGATCGCGAAAGCGGGCATGGATGTTAGGCAGCTTTCCGGGATTGGTAGTGTATTGGCGCATTTCGAAAAGGCGATTGGGATTTTGTTTATCGATTTTGAAAGTCGGTGACCACTCGGTAGCCTTGAGAAAAACCTGATCTACTTTTGTGATTAGTTTTCCGTCTTTGGTTGAAGCTGCGTAGGCGGCTTTCCAGGCTGGGTCATTGGCAAAAGCTTTCCACATTTCATCGCGCTTTTTGCGGCTAGGGTAAGCCATCAGGTAAATAAGAACCTGATCACCGTTTTTCACGGGCACCCAGTAGGCAACATTGCTCATACCGTGTTTTTTGAATAGGGTGACGGTGTGATCCCGGAAGCGCGACAGCAGAGCGTCGAGTTTTCCGGGCTTGGTGTGATAGGTTCGCAATTCGAAGATGCGTTCGTCTTTTTGGGCGAGGGCCTTGGGAGAGACCGTCGTTAACACAGCGAGAAGGCAAAAAACAAGGGTGGTTCGGGTGGTGACGGTGTTCATATTGGGATAATTGAGGGATAATTGAGGGATAATAGTAAGACCAAGAAGGATAATGAGAGAGGAGGTTTGAGTCAACCTGCGTAAAAGTGAAGTTTTTTGATGGCGGAATGAATAAAAGAGAAGATATTTAGTCAAACTGTCAGCGCTTAACCTTTAGATTATCAATATAGCTATGAAACTCACAAAAATTCTTTTCCTGATGACCGCTGTGGCGATCTGTATTTCTACTACCTCCTGTTCGCAGTATGCGCCGAATACCAAGTCAGGCGCGGTAGTTGGAGGTTTACTTGGGGCTGGAGTCGGGGCCATTATAGGTCATCAGACAGGGAGAGGGCTTGAGGGGGCCGCTATAGGAGGAGCGGCTGGAGCGGCTGGCGGGGCGTTGATTGGAAGCGCTCGAGATGACCGCGAAAGGCAGTATTACAATAATCAGCGCTATAACAACGGCCATGGGAATAACAATCAGCCGCATTACGACCAGCGTGGTAATGGAGGTCATGCGGAACCAAGGAATTCAGGGGAATACTATCAACATCCACGACGTCAGCCGCGTTATTATTACTAAG
>JAADHD010000389.1:0-4080 GCA_013152075.1 Verrucomicrobiota bacterium
GCCACACTTGGTAGTGGGCAACCAGCGTGAAGGCCACGCTCCAAAACACCACTATCAATCCCATCTCCATCCAGATCCGGCGTCTTGTTTTTGGGTTTTTGATTTCCGTATCACGACAGAAAAATGCCCGCCAGAAAAGAAAGGGCGTGAAGACCAGTCCGAAATTAAGTTCGATGAAGGCAATCAATCGACGTTTCCACAAAGGTGCTTCCGGGTCATTGAAAGGCCACAATTCCACATCGCGTTTGCTGGCAAAATGCACATGATGCGATTGATGCAGCATACGATAAAGCGTAAAGCTATTATAGCTGATCATCCCCATCAGCACTCCATTAAAATCATTCAGGAATCGGTTCTTACGGTAACCCCAGTGAGTTGCCTCATGATAGCCAATCAGAAATCCATGCATCAGGTGGCTGACTACCAGAACAAGGGGCACACACAACCAGATCCAACCTCGATAGACGCAGTAAGCCAATAAGGCCTGGGAGAGATAAAAACTGACATTGATGATCGGGACGGCTGCCCGGCTTATCTTTAATGCCCAGGGGGTATATGCTACTTGGCTGCTCTTATCGCTCATTTCAACAAATGGTGGAAGGTGATCAGACGTTCATCGCAGCTGGAGTGATTTTCGGATCGCTACAGACACTTGTCAACACCTCTTGGAACAGTGTGTTCAATTTTTGCACATCCTCAATGGGGATAACGGACGAACGATAAAGCCAGACCACTTCGAAGCCGCCATTGTCTTCGGTCAGCTCACAAGCGAGATCAAAACGAGTAGTGCCAGTCGATATAACCCTGACCTTGGTCGAGATGCCCGGCATGGACACTTCCGGCATCGGGTGATTCTGATAAGCAAACCGGGTATCGAACACCACATGATGATCCGGAGTCGAAGATACGTCCAATGCCTTGGCGAGTTCGGCAAAAGGGATGGCGTGCTCGAACGCATCCATCGTCTCCTCATGCACAAGCTTAACGCGATCTGCAAACGATTGCTCCGGATCGATATTGCCCCGCAAAGGAACCACTCCCGAAAAATAGCCCATCGTCTCGCGCACGGATGACTTGGTCCGGTTGGCGACAGGTGTTCCTAATACAATATCATCTACCCCCGTCCAACGGAAGAGGGTCAGTTGAAAAGCCGTCAGCAATGCATTGAAATCCGTCACCTGGGATTGTCGCGCCAACTCACGAACAGCATCAGCGCCCTCACTTGATATTTCTGAAACCCATCGCTGCAGCCGCTCCGATTTATCCCCACCTTCTCCCGTTTTATCCCACAGCAGACTCGATCCAGCGAGGCGTGTTTTCCAAAAATCCACATGCTTCGCAACGTCGGCAGGCTGCCAGTGAGCACGCTCAGCCGCTCCCCACCCAGAATGAGTCATATCCAGAGGCACCAGGGATTCACGAATGCCTTTGATTTTACCAAGATCCAAACCCGACTCACGCAATCCGAGAATGTAAGCAGTGCAAAGATCTACAACAAAAGCTCCCAAGGTCCATCCGTCCCCTACTGCATGATGAATCGTAAACGCCACTACCAGATCTTCTGGTCCCCGCTGCAGGATGTTCATGCGGTAGAGTGGCCCATTCAAAAAATCAAAAGGCTCGAGAAATCCCTCCGCCATCACCTCTCCGATTGCTTCAGGACGGGCCTCCTCTTCAGTGAGCTCACGAAAGCTCACCGCCGGCTCTCCGCCGGATGAACGAATAATTTGCAGTGGACGCTCCTTACCGGGCAAAAATGAAGTCCGCATCGCTTCTTGACGCTCAACGACTCTCCCCACCGCCACCTTAATCTGCTCTACGGTCGCAGGCCCCTTGATTTCAAAAAACGAGCATATGTGGTTAGCAGGGTCGCTAGGTTTTACCGGCGAAGTTTCCCAAATTTCCCGTTGGGAAAACGTCAATGGCTGAAGACGAGCCTTTCCGCTCGCCAGCAACTCCTTCAACCGAGACTGAGTGCCCTTTTTCATCAGTCTCCTGTCGGCAATCTCAACTCGACGGTGTGGCCGCCTCTGGTTCAGGCTCAGCTTCAGCTGAGTCTTCATCCCCAAGCAGACCATCAAGCTCATCATCAGACAATGCATCCAGATCAACTTCATCCAGTGACAACTCTTCCTCGACTGGAGCCTTCTCTTCAACCGCAGCCCCCGGCGAACTTTCGCCACCACCCAGATGACCTGAAATCAATGTAGCGATCTGGCCGATCGTGCGAGCACGCATCAAGCTGGTCGGTGGTAAAGTCACCCCAATCGAACTCTCAATCAAAGTCTCAATCTCCACTCCCATGAGTGAATCAAGTCCGAGATCGGTGAGCGGCTGGTCTTCACGTAAAGTCTCAGGTTTAACCCGCAACACTGATCCAACGATGTCCTGCACCGCCTGACAAATGACGCCTTCGCGTTCATCCGCATCAGCTGATTCGATTTTCACCCGCCAATCCCCTGCTCCACCCCCGGATTCATCCGTTTCCACTCCATCGGCAAAGATGCGCTCAAGCAATGGATTTTCCTGCATGGTGCGGAACGACTGACGCCATTTGGCCCAGTCAACCCGGATGGCCGCCGCTTGCGCGACATTGGCATCAAGGAAAGATTCAAGTAAGGCGGTCACTTCATTCGGTTCGATCGAAGAGGTTCCCTGTCTTTCCAGGAATTCAGCCACTCGTTCGTTCCGAGCCACATAACCTTCGCCACCCAGAACCCCCCAGTTCACTCCCAGTGAAGGAAGTCCAAGAGCGTGACGATGATGAGTCAGAGAATCAATGAAAGCGTTGGCGGCAGAATAGTTACCCTGCGCCGGATTTCCAAAAATACTCGAGATCGATGAGAACATCACAAAAGCATCCAGATCCATTTCCGCAGTCCCTTGATGCAACAACCAGGCTCCAAGAGCTTTCGGAGCCATCACCGACTCCATCCGATCAGGATTCAAATCCGCCAGCGGCGCATCGTCAATCACCATGGCCAAATGATACACACCTTTCAACGGACGCCCTGAAGCAGCAATTTCTTTGAAGATGCCCTTCACATCTTTCGGCGAGCCTACATCGGCAGCCACCGGCAAAGTCTCGACTCCCAGTTCCTTGAGCTCCGCAATAAATTCGTCGGCTCCTTCTGTGGCCGCACCTTGACGACTTGTCAGAGTCAGGTGACGCGCACCTTCATCAGCCAGCCATTTGGCCAGCACTCGACCAAATCCACCAAATCCACCAGTGATCAAATAAGTGGCTTCCGGATCAACAGAGAATTCCGGATGCAATGGCTCTCCCACTCGATGAACAAATGGATCCGCAAAAGCGATCACAACCTTACCGATGTGCTTGCCTGCCGCCATCAGACGGAATGCTGCATCCACCCGACAAGCCGGGAAAGTGCGGAACGGCAATGGCGTCAACTCTCCTTCATCTACCAGATCGACAATCTCCTTCAACAGATCACGGGTCAACTCGGCATCACCTGCAAAAATCGCGTCCATAGCCACCACATGGAAGGAGGCGTTACGGCGTAAAGAGAACAGCGGCAGTTTGGAGTTTTGATAAATATCACGCTTACCGATTTCGACAAAACGGCCGGACTCAGCGAGACAGGACAGTCCCATTGGAATCGCTTCAGCGGCGAGTGCGTTCAGCACCACGTCGACCCCCCGGCGATTCGTCAATTCCATTACCTTCTCAGCGAAATCCCCTTTACGAGAATCGATCACCTCGGCCACTCCCAGTGTCTTCAACATTTCACGCTTAACCGGGCTGCCTGCAGAAGCTATCACTTTTGCACCCAAGTGATGCGCAATCTGAATAGCTGCCATACCAACACCACCCGCTCCCGCGTGAACCAGGATCCACTCACCCTTACGCAAACGCGCAGTGTGTTTCAAAGCATACCAGGAGGTCATGAATACCACCGGCAAAGTCGCTGCTTCCTCATGTGACACTCCTTCTGGAATAAGAGTCACATCAGCCGCACGCGCCAGGGTGTGAGTCGCCAGCCCGAAGACGGCAAGTCCGAAGACTTGATCTCCCACTGCGACGTTATCCACTCCTTCACCAATCGCGATAACTTCCCC
>JAADHD010000389.1:4085-6233 GCA_013152075.1 Verrucomicrobiota bacterium
ATACATTCTCGCATCCACCGTTTCCGCAGGATAAAGCGCCAGTGCTTTCAGCACATCGCGGAAGTTCATGCCCGACGCCTTGACTTTAATCAAAACTTCGCCTTCGCCACACGTCTCGTTTTCAAAAGCGGTAAATTTCAAGCTGTCGAGAATACCACGCTCACGTGATTCCAAACGCAGGGACACATTTGCATCCAGAGCCTGCTCCTCGGACGCCAATCCACGCGAAAGACGCTGGGCGTATCTCGCATCGCCTCGCAATGCCACCTCGCGGTCACCGCTCACGTTGCGAAGTTCAGCCAAAAGCATGTCCGCGTCATCTGACGATGCCACCGGTGGCAAATCAATTCCCTGACATGGGATATTTGGATGCTCACTGAGAACCACCCGGAAAAGTCCAATCGCCGGCCCCTGAGCAACAGCCACTGGCACCTGGTCGCGTCCCGCAGGTTGCGCACCGCGGGTGATGTGATCAACTCGCGCTCCACCGGTTGGGAAAAATTTATCCAGAGCGTGAGAAAAGTGCAGCATGTCATCGGTGCCCATCAGCGCATCGTCGCCATTTTTTCCAATCTCTTCATCCATCGACCACATGTAGACAAAGCGCTGGGGCCGGTCTTCCGCAGTCCATGATTCGAACATTTTGATCCAGTCTTGCGGATTTCCCGGATCCATCTCAAAAGCATCATCACCTTTGGAAGCAAATTCACTGCCTCGGTTCACCAAGCGGCATTGCTTGCCATCAGCGCGCAGCTGCTCGGCAAGATTTACCCCCACTCCACTTTCATCGGCAAAAACCACCCAGGAGGTCGCTTCAGGCACTACCTCCACTTCTACCACTTCCGATTCCTCAGAGTCATCTGCGGCTGCCTCATCTTTAGGCGCTTTTTTGACAATCACTTCGGGAACCGTCGCATCCCAGGCTTTGCGGCCCATGACTCCAATCTGTCCTTCTCCGCCTTCCGGACCGAGCAGGCCTGGAAGAGTTGCAGTTTCTTCGAATCCCGCATTTTGCAAAACATCCTCCCAAGCTTCACGCGAAAGCAAAGGTTGGTCAGGACGAAGCTCACGGTCAGTGAAACTCCACCAACCGCTGGTCAATCCAAAGGTCGCTTCGGTCCACAATTGCGGCGTCGCCAGATCCATGAACAACAAGGTGCCGCCCGGAGCCAGCAACTTATGCAAATTCCTTACACTCTCCGTTACATCAGCCACGGCGTGGAGCACGTTGGTGCCGACGATGAAATCAAAGGGACCCTCTTCAAAACCCTGCTCCTCAGGAGACTTATCGAGATTAAAAGCGTGATATTCGACCTCTGGAAAAGCCGCCAACTTCTGCTGAGCCGGCAGGAAGAAACCTGCGGAAACATCCGTAAAAGTATAGCTGTGAAGCCCTCTCTCAAGCTGCGGCAAAATGTAAGCGGCCAAACCACCGGTTCCCGCACCCACTTCCAGAATGCGCAATCCGCGACCTTCAGGCAAACGGCGGGCCGCCTCCTGAACCCCTGCTGCCATTCCTGTCATCCAGTGACTGGAAAATAAACCATCACCGTAAAACTGCTCGAGCAAATCCGCACCAGGACCGCCAAATAACACCTGCACGGCATCTTTTTCACCCTGCAAAATCGGTTTAAAGTCCGCTCCGGTCGTCGCACAAATCATTCCTTCCGGCAAATGCCCCGGATGATTGATAAGGAAACTCTTCAAAATAGCAGCAGCTGAATCAGCTGCTTCATCCAAGGACGGCAAAGGCTGCCAACCCTCCTTGCTCGCCACCATCAACCCCCGCTTCGCCATCTTTTCCATCAGCCGCTCAAACACAGCTTGCATCGCTTCCGTCACCTTGAGTAATTCAGCTGAAAATACCACTTCCCCTTTGGCATCAACGCCCATCTCACGTAGTCCATTGGCGATCTGCGCTGCTGCCAGCACATCCTCATCCGCCATCACTTTCATGAGCTTGTCACGACCACGCATGTCCAACACTTCGTTGAGTGCCGTCGCCACCGTTTTACTCAAGTCTCCCAAAGGCATTGACTCCAATGGCTTGGCTTGTCCTGCTGCAGCTGATCGCTCCCAATCAACATGATAAACAATATCCCGACCTCCCCCAGCAGAGCCTGATCGCCTGACCGAACTCATCGCCAC
>JAADHD010000353.1 GCA_013152075.1 Verrucomicrobiota bacterium
CTATCGGCTTGGTGCGCAGTTGATCCGCCGCTTCAAGAACTTCCTTCGGAGCCAGATCACCGGAAGCCCTGACAAAATCATGAATCGGAATCGTCGAAATAACCTCGTCACAGGAAATCTCATGCTCATCCTCTGATCCCCCCTGAGTGTCCCGGTAAGTGATCGAGGCAATGCGATCTCCCTCCCGGCGGATCCCACTCACTTCCGCATTAGTAATCACACGGCATCCCAGCTTCTCGATCTCACCCGCCAGACAACGAGCCATGCCTTCAGCTCCATTCCGCGAATAATGCAAAGTCTCTTCCGCAAGCGCGCTCTCCACCGCTCCACCCTCCTTCTCCTTGAGCCCAAATTTACCGAGAGCTTTCTTGATCACATCTACTGCCGACAAGCGTGGCATTTTGGTGGTGATAAAAGTCGCCGACAACTCAGTGGTCGGGAAACCCCAGTAGTTCTCAGTAAAGTCTTTGAAGAAAAAACGATACAGCGGTTTGCCGTAAAGCTGAATCAGCGCCTCTTCCGCATTCTGAGGCTCCTTGGGATTGATTTTATTGAGAAACTGATACCAAAGCAAGCCCACCGAACAACGGACCAGCATCACCTTCGGCATCCCCTTCACCATGTCACCAAACTGCAAAGGGTAACGATAAAAAGCTCCCGCCCATTTGATCGTTGCGTTCAAAGGCACCTCAATCCTCTCCTCCCCCATGATGCCCTTGATCGTCTCGAAGATCTCCTTGTCGAATGCGTGCAGCATATGACATCCGAGATCGTAAAAATTCTCACCGCGTTTGTGACCGCGCGCCAAGCCCCCGGTCACTTCCTCTTTTTCCAGTAAGGTGACTTTTTTCCCTGCTTTGGCCAGAGTCAGGGCCGCATACATACCGCAGGGACCTCCGCCCAATACGACGATTTCATCCGCTGACGTTTTCTCGACTTCGCTGGGCGACTCCACAGTATTGACTGGATTTCAGATTTCAGCCTGACGCTGAAGCAAACGGTGCAGCAAAACATCTGGAAACTCAACATCATCCACCTTCACCGCTTCATCTTTAGCAATGTCCCGCTTCAAAACCGCCTTCTTTCCCGGCTCGCCTTCCAGCCAGGCAATCGGCAAGTGATTATCAGCTCCGGCTGATTCACAAGTTCGAATCAAGCCATAACACTCCGCCCCGCCAAAGCTATGCTCGACTTCTTGCCCTGCCTTTAAATCGGTTTTTGCATACGCATATACATCCGCAACCATGCCATGCTCCGGCACCAAAATCGGCTTCCTATACAAACACACCTTGGCAATCGCCCTGGGTGTTTCCAAATGACACAAATGATAAGGTCGGGAAAAAAGGTAATAAGGCCCATCACCCAATTTGTAGTATTCAAGATAAGGTTGTTGGAATGCCGCATCACAGCGCCCCACCACATAAACCCCGCCACCAGGCTCTGCGCCGAGAATATAGTCAACCCGCCCTTTGCCTTCGTAAGCATCAAAATCAAACAAAGACATCACCTCGCTCACCTCCTTACATGCAGGTCCTTCCATGCCGTCCACGAAGGGCACCAATCCGGTGGCGTTACAAATAAGGGCCATTTCAACATTGAGCTTAGTGCCGTCGGTGTAGGCACAGCACTGAACCGCACTCAAATTGCGTTTTTCCGCCTCATGGCGAATCGATTCCGGAGTGGCGTATTTGTCGAGAAAGCCCTTGATGTTGCCTGCTTGAACAATCTCAAATCCCCACATTTCTATTTCGTCGATCATCGTCATGATAACCCCGTGCTGGTCACCCGCATCACTGGTCACGATGACATTTTTCTTTGCCGCTTCGGCATTCAACAACGGCCCATAAACAAGATCAACCTCTGCATTCATCAAAATGACATGCATGCCCCCCTCGATCGCCGCCAGGCAATATTCCGCCGCCTCGGCAATCGCGTTGGTAGCTTCCACAAAAGCTTCCAGTTTGAGTTCATCGTTGAGTTTCAACAAGCTCAACGTATCAGCTGTAATCAACACCTGTTTCTCGGTCAGCTCAGGAATATTGCTACCGTCAAACTCTACCGGCTCCAAATCAATCAACTCAGCAGCTTTCCGAGCGACTTCAAGATCGATGTCAGCGATAAAACCAAGCACCATATTCGGCGTGGTGTTGACCTGCCAGGCGATACCTCGCCCCATTGCACCTGCCCCTACTAGTCCAACCCTGATAGGGTTACCTTCTCTCTGACGTAAAAGTTTTAGCATGAGTTTGTGTTTGGAAAGTCAAATATCATCCGAGGCATATTCTCGGCTCTAGGCGTATCTGCATATTTATGGGGCTCAGAGGGCTAAGTGCAAGGAATAATATACGATTCACCTGCTTTCCTCAGGCTTCCCAAAATACTTTAAAATGATAAAAACTGGTAATTCAAAGCTTCTCTAATCAACAAATACCATTTGCCCAATCCCTTAGCTCAGGCGATAAAATGGAGGCTTAACAAAGCCAAACAAACGCATGTCCCGCCTATCGAATTGTCTTTTTATATTCGGTTTCATAATAACCGTGCTTGAAGCCCTCTCTCCTGTGATGGCTGCTGAGAATAAAACCGCAGCACAAAAACTTGCGGAAGATGTGCAAACCTACAAAGGCGTGCCCGAATCCGTCCTGCAACTACGACGCACGGCCTGCAACATTTGCCACACCGTGCCCGACCCGGGTGTCATGCAACGCTCAGCTTGGGGAACGGTAATCAAGGATATGGCGCAGCATATGCGCAACCAGAAAATCCCTCTTAACAACCGCCAGGTTTCTCAACTGCAACAATTTCACCAGATTTTCAGCCCTAAAAAACTTCCACTCTTACCTGATGACTTCCTTCCCCCAAAGCTGGTTTTTGACAAGCGCGCAGCCGGAATTCCCCCCTTAAGCCCGCGACCCCACATCACCAACGTGAATATAACTGCCCGGGATCAGGACGGACAAGCCGATGTGGTGATCTGTGACGAGTTGGTCGGGACGGTTTCCTGGCTGACCTTTAAAGACAGTGAAATCACCAATGGTAACTTGGGGGAAGAAACCGAACTGGCTACAGTCCTAGCACCGGTTCACTCGGAAGTGTTCGACTTCGATGGAGACGGTGATCTTGACATTGCAGTCGCCTCGATGGGTTACATGCACCCGAACGATCTTCTGATCGGCGAAGCCATTCTTCTAATCAATGACGGACACCAAAATTTTGAAAAACGCACCCTTATTTCCGGCACCCCGCGCATCTCGGACATGCAACCCGGCGATATCGATGGTGATGGTGACATCGACTTTGGCCTTGCCATGTTCGGCTGGCGAACAAGCGGTGCGGTAGGTTGGCTGGAACAGGTGACACCAGAAAAATTCGAATTGCACACTATTGCCGAGATCAACGGCGTGATGCACATGGAGCTCATTGATCTGGATGAAGACGGGAAACTCGATCTCGTCACTCTCATCAGTCAGCAACACGAAATGATTCTGCGCTTCATGAACAAGGGAGATGGCAAGTTCGATCCCTTTTTGATCGGCAAAGCCGAGCACCCCGTTTTTGGGTCTTCCGGTTTTCAGATCATTGACCTCGACCAGGACGGCGACCCTGACATCCTCTATTCCAACGGCGACCTCATGGATACCGACCCCTCTCCCAAACCTTACCATGGTATCCAGTGGCTCGAAAACACCGGTGATCTTAACTTTGTCTACCATGATATCACCCGCTATCACAGCTGTTACCGCGCGGTCGCGGCAGATATGGATGGAGATGGCGATCTCGACGTCGTCGGCTCCAGCCTTTACTTCGATTGGAAAACCCACGACATGCCCAGCCTCATTTGGCTCGAAAACGACGGCAAACAAAACTTTACTCGCCGCCGCATCGCTTATTCACCCGGCAATCTCGGTACCATTGATGTAGGTGATCTGGACGGCGACAAACGTCCAGACATCATCGGCGGAGGCATGCACGTACCCGGCCCATTGGGCAGGATTGGACGAATCACCATCTGGCAGAACAAGGGCCTGCCCCAGCCTTAGTAATAATAACGCGGCTGACGTCGTGGATGTTGATAGTAT
>JAADHD010000460.1 GCA_013152075.1 Verrucomicrobiota bacterium
CAAACCGAGCGTGATAAAATGCGCGTGCTCGACGGCCTGGCTGGAGCTTCGGCGAGCCAGGATCAATCCTTCGATCGCAAGGCCATGGAGGAACGACTTTCCTCTCTGGGCGCCCGCGTTTTCCTGATGAACAATGTCCATGATGACGGCCCCGAGGTTTTCCATGTGCGCTGGGTCATGAGCTACCTGCGCGGGCCACTGTCCCGGAATCAAATCAAGAAGCTGATGGCCAATAAACGGGAGGCTAGAGCTCAGTCAGCGAATACCTCTGGCGTAGCGCAAGATCCTGCCGCAACGGTAGTTGCCGCTCCAGAGCCACCCACCAAGCCCTCTGCCACTCGCCCCTCGTTGCCCAGAGGCGTCGATGAATACTTCGTGCCCGCCAAGCCGGGAACCAGCGGGGACAAGCTCCGCTATGCTCCCGCCATCATCCGCCTCGGCTCAGCTCGATATGTGGATGCCAAAAAATCCATCAACGGCACACGTCAAATCACCCTGATCAATCCGATCGAAGGAAGTCCGCAAGTCGTGAACTGGAACAAAGAACTCGAATTGCCAGGAGAAGTGAAAGCCAACCAGCTGTCGCGGGATCCGCTCGCCGGCGCATCATTCGGAGAGCTACCCAATGAACTGATCCAGTCAAAACTATACAGCAGCCTGAAAAAGGAACTGGTGGACTGGCTCTACTCGAATGACTCCATCACGATTTTTCACAGTTCAATGAGCGACATGTATTCTGCCATGAATGAAAGTGACACGGATTTTCGCGCAAGATTGGTTCACGCCGCCAGGGAAATTCGTGATGAAAAAATCGCTGACTTACAAAAGCGATTCGAGAAAAAAATCCGCAGCCAGGAAGATGGCGTACAACGCGCAATGGCACGCCTGGCTGAACAGCAAGGACAAGCAACCAACGCCAAGATGGACACCGCGATGCGCATCGGCAGCGCCCTTCTGGGAGCTGTGTTCGGAAAAAAGTTTTCAATGAGCAAAGGACGTACCGCCATGAGCGGCGCCTCGCGAGCCTGGAAGGAATCAGGCGACGTAGGACGCGCTGAAGAGAAGGTGGATCGACTACAGGAAGACCTCGCGCAATTGGAAGCTGAAGCCGGCAGAGAAATTGCCGAATTAAAAACATCTATCGACCCAATGAACGAGCAGCTCGAGGAAATTCATCTTACTCCCCTGAAGAAAAACTGCTCGGCAAAATCCGTGGGCATTGTCTGGTTCCCTCAAAATCAATAAAGAAGAAGACAATTTTTGCCTAGAAATTATAGCAAGCACTTACAGCTGACAGACTTGACACCGCCCAGATTGCTCCGACTCTTACAGAAGGCGAAAGATTCATGGCAGTCATCAAAATAGCATGCACTAAGTGCGGTCAACGTGTATCCGGTGACGAAAGTTTTTACGGCACTACCGTCGAATGCCCAGTCTGTAGCTCGATCATTGCTTTCCCTGAGCCGATAGACACCAGCCCTCCCGTTGCTCCAAAGCCCGAAGCCACTACACAGGAAGGTTCAGCCACCAACACCGAGCCCGGCACACCATCGTTGGGCGGTCATGACGATGTAGCGGATCCTCTGAAGCAGACAACTTCCATTCCTTTGCTGCCGGAAAATATTGTCACCCAGGATGCCAATCGCATCGGCGCCCTGAATGCCGCCCTGCAAGCGACTCCGGAGGAAGAACCCCCGTCAACACTCATGAGTGTTCTGTCACTTGTATGTGGCGTTATCGGCATTCTCTTTTTCTGGACGCTGATTCCCGTGCTGTTCTCGATCGCGGCGATCATCATGGGACATATCGCATTGGGAAGAACTAAACACAGCCGGATCCAACCTGCTCCAGGCAGTAAGATGGCATTGATCGGAACTATTTTAGGATACGCAGGCCTCTGCGTCGTTCTTACCCTACTGGCCACTTACAGCATCTGGTCCAAGTTTGTGCCCGCGCTTTCAGGCGAGTAAAAATTTAACCCTCGGGATAATTCGCCGGACGACCGGGCCGGTCATCCCTACCGCCTCACTTCCTCACCCACACGCTCGTTTGCGAGGTGCTGATTTGAAATTTTCTCGCGTGATCGCGAATCACAAAGGGAAGTTCAACTTTCCGCTGCAACTCAAAGCTATCGTCCAGATGTATATGAAGAAAATCCAGGGTGCTTCCCTCCGGCTGGTTTTCCTTTGGTGTGAACTCCTCCGACCAGGTGCAAGGCGTCGCCATGACCAATTGGCCACCAGGCTTCACAAGTGCTGGCAAGCGATTGAGAAAGCGTGTCGGCTCCGACAAACGACATAACAAATTAGCCGCATGCACTACGTCGAACTCCCCCAAATCGTCGCGTAAGCTCATCGCATCACCGAGTTCGAATTGCACGCGGTCCGGGTTCACGGCTTCGGGACAATTGAGATTTATTTCCGACTCCAACTGCCCTTCGTCGTAACGCAAAACTTTCATTTCCCGGCCTTGTTGCATTTGCTTGGCCGCCTCGATAAATGCCTGTGAATAATCCACCGCAATCACCTCAGCGCACAGTCGGGACAATTCGAAACTCGATCGCCCCACCGCACAACCCACATCCAGAGCTCGTAACGCCCCCTGATCGTTTTCACTATAACGGTCGAGCAACAGTGCACTCCACACCGTCGCTTCCGGAAAGTGCAGGCCCTTGGCCTCTTCCCCGTCAAATACAGTCGAACCCTCCAGAATCTGCTCAGGTGTTCCGTAATGAAACAGCAGGTATTGATCGAGCACGCGCCGATTCTCGTATCCGGAATTCATAAGATTAGCTCACTCCCAGAGCTTTCAGTAAATATTCACTAGGGCGGTAATGCTCGATCAGTATTACCTCCTGACCTCCGCGTTTCATTCTCACTTGGGCAAGGTCGATGCCCGGCGTTTTGTGTGGCGCAAAAAGGATATCGTCATGGGTCGAGTTTTCGTGTTTTTTGAACATACTCGGCTCAATGTCGCCGCCCAAGTGATCGTCCCGACCCGTTGCTATGTGGCAAGTGCCTAAGATTTTTTCATCCTGAATATCGGCTCCGGAAACCGGCAATACCTGGGTGCCAAAACCCAACTCGCCAAGGGTCCCTGTCATCGGATCATCCTTCAGTCGAGCGTTCTGCTCATCGATCGTCGCTTGATTTCCCGAAATCAAAGTCGCACTAACAATATCCCGATCTTTCACTTCCATCAGCCCCAGAGTGCCGTCCTCATACTTCATCGGAAACTGACCATGAGCACCCACCGGCACGTAATAGACTTCACCGGCTGGCAGGTTAGCTACATCGGGTTCATCTCCCTGACTCAATCCGTGCGATTTTTGCGCCTCCTGGGCACTCAGTAAAATGGTGAGCGTCAGGAGCTGTCCATCCTCCAGTGAAAAATCAATCTCGATTTCATCTGCACCAGACATAGCCAGGCGCACATTTTCCGTATCCGCACTTACAACATTGTAATCAACTGACAATCCGCTCGCCAAAATAATGTCATTCACTCCGTGCAAGGTGGCTCCACGGAAACCGAAGTCCCGACACTTTGCGGTAAGCGGTGCCGTCGCTGAAAAATTTGATATGCAAAGAACAATGTCGTAATTGGTATAAATATCCTTGTCCAGACTCAGCTCCTTGCCCTCCGCATCCCAACAGGCATCCGCAAGATCCAGGTTGGATCCTCCAGTTGCTTTAAACGCATACATATCACCACCAGACATCCCCAACTCATCCAGCACCCCGTCCTTCAAACCGAGATAAAATTTCTCATGCGCTTTTTTCTGTACTTCATGACCCTCGGCCTGCAGGAAGCCAAAGTCCTTCATCAGGCTCATGTCTTCCAAGTCAGTCAAAATACATATCCGGCAACCTGCGGTGGGATCGAATACAGTTCCCAACAGTCGTGCCAGGCTGAACTCGGGAAATTCCCGTTTCTCCGGATCAAATATAATTTCGCGATCTAATTGGGCTATGCTCATTGCTGTGTTTATTATGAATGTCTGACAGACGGCAGGCAGGTGCAAAGCTTACATCTGAGCGTGTCCAGTCAAGAATCCAGCCGCATTTTATTTTAAC
>JAADHD010000121.1 GCA_013152075.1 Verrucomicrobiota bacterium
TGATAAAACCCAACTTCACCTCCGAAACTATCCCGCAAATACCTTATCTGTCAATTCAGTTTTTTGAACCTCATTTTACCCCGAGAGCATCTGCCGCATCTGATTGAAATACTCTTCAACCTCCTTCTCACTCGCCGGTTCGGCCGCCATCTCTTCATAATCAAGTTCCTCGAACAAATCATCGTCGAACTCATCCACAAAACAACTCAGCTGGCAACCCTGCTTCTGCCCCCAGCGAGTACGTGTAAAACACCAGGTCATCGTCAATTGCTCCATCGCCCGAGTGATAGCAACATACAAA
This sequence comes from Verrucomicrobiota bacterium, assembly GCA_013152075.1. Classification (GTDB taxonomy): domain Bacteria; phylum Verrucomicrobiota; class Verrucomicrobiia; order Verrucomicrobiales; family DEV007; genus JAADHD01. The sequence goes on from JAADHD010000121.1 coordinate 302, forward strand.
ATCCGACGCTCCTCATCAATGCCGCCTTCTTCTATCGACCGCGAGTGAGGCAACACCCCCTGCTCAAGCCCCGACACATAGACCACAGGAAATTCCAAACCTTTGGCTGCGTGCATAGTGATCAAAGACACTCCCCAGCCTCTTTCCCCGTCATCGCGATCTTCTTTCTCTTGCCGCAAAGCCACGCTGTCCATGAAATCACTCAAGCCTCCTGATGCTACCGATTTATCCCGATGCATACGCATGCTTTCCAATAAATCATTCACCGTCTGCTCCCTCGCCAACGCTTCTTCCGGAGTCCGACAGTTCCGGCGCACATAATCCATGAACCCGACACTCTCGAGTAAGTCGGATGTCATCGTTGCATAATTCAAAGTTTCACTGGCGACCAATTCAGTATAACCGTCAACCTGATCTCGAAATGCTCTCACCGCCGTTCGCGCTCGATTTGTCAGAGTCGTCAAAAATTCTTTATCATGCAATACTGCAAAAATACTGCATTCCTTCTGAATCGAATATTCCGTCGCCGCAGTGACAGTGGCATTGCCTATCCCTCTTGGCGGATGATTGATCACACGCAACAGGCTCACATCATCATTCGGGTTGAGAAACAGAGATAAATAAGCCAGCACATCCTTGACTTCACGTTTTTCAAAAAAGCTCTGTCCTCCCAATATACGATAGGGAATATCTTGTTGCCTTAAAGCCTGCTCAAGCAATCGCGACTGAGTATTCATACGAAACAGAATCGCAAAATCTTCCCACTCTCTCTTTTTTTCCTGCCGTTGCTCCAGAATCTCAAATACCAGCGCCTCGGCCTCCGTCTCCTCGTCCGGCATGCCTACCAATCTTGGCTTCTCACCGTCTCCTTTGGAGCTCCACAAGGTCTTCTCTCGACGCCCGGCATTATTTTTGATCAGACTGTTGGCCAATTTTAAGATGATATTGGTCGAACGATAGTTTTCCTCCAATTTAATAACTTTAGGATTCGGAAAAAATCGCTCAAAATCCAGAATGTTGGAAATCTCCGCCCCACGGAATCCATAGATGCTCTGGTCATCATCTCCGACCACACATATATTATTCTCTTCCGGCTTTACCAACAGCTGCACCAGTTCCATCTGCAGTGAGTTAGTGTCCTGGAATTCATCGACCATCATGAAGTCAAAGCGGCGACTCCATTTCTCCCTCGCCTCACTGGATTCAGATAAGATCCGAACTGCCAGCAGCATAAGATCGTCAAAATCAACCGCATTCAACTGCTTCAACTCAGCCTGATAGGCGTGGTAAACTTCAGCAATCAGTGAATCGGCTTTCTCAGACACTGGGATCCCCTTGTTTTTCGCAGCGCTGATCAAATTCTGTGCCAGCTTGGGCTCCAACTTTTCATCGCCTGCTGCCTTGCGCACGATAATCCTGCGCAATAATCCGACCTGATCCGATTGATCGTAGATCGTGAAATTTTTCTTGTATCCGAGGCAAGTGATTGACTCGCGCAAAATTCTCACGCAGAGAGAATGGAAAGTCGAAACCGTTACCGCCTTCGCCGCTTTTTTCGGCACCGCACCCGCCACTCGCTCGCGCATTTCCTGAGCCGCTTTATTGGTGAATGTCACCGCCAGGATTTTCCCAGGATGAATGCCCTGCTTTAGCATGTAAGCGATACGGGCCGTAATAACACGAGTTTTCCCGGTTCCCGCACCAGCGAGGATCAGGACAGGCCCGCGCATCTGTTTTACAGCTGCATTCTGAGCCGGATTCAGGCCCGATAAAATGGATGACATAACAAATAAATCAATAAAACACGCAAGCACCTTGGTGGCATGAAACAAATAAAATCCTGCAACTCACTACTTGAGAAAACGAAGCGCGACAGGATATCGATAAGCAATTCCCTCATTTGCTTTCAAACAAGCCAGTATAGAAAAAATTACCCCCGTGATACCAAGCGCATACCATAACAAGGTGGCGACGCAACCCCCTATGATAGGAATCAAAACCAGCGGAATGGAAGTAAACATCAGCACCAGGTAGCCCAGGGCAATCGTAATTTGAAAATTCAAGGCCTCCCTGCCTTGATCCTCCACAAAGGGGCTCTCCTCTTTTTTGATCAGCCAGATTACCAGTGGACCGACAACAGAAGTAAACGCGCCTAGTAAATGGACCAGCATCCCAAAAGTCTTGTCGTCTTTTTCAGACAACTTCCCCTTTCCCAATAAAGACGATTTTTCTCTGTCACCACCCGTAGATCCATTCCCCGGACCTTCATCCGAACCCACAGGTTCGAGATCAATCTCTGTCACCTCGGATGTAGACTCGGAGACATCCCCCTCGGACGCGTTTCCTTCGTCCTCAGGCAACTCTTTTTCGTTGGGATCATCACTCATACCTATGTGATAAAAGAATCACTTCAACCGAGCAAGTAACTTCGCGAAATAATTTCAGTTTCCCGCTCTTAATCTCCTCAACACTTCACCGATCACCCTTGAATACAATTCGTGCTCCTGCTGCTGGATCCTTGCATGGACGGTATCGGCTGTATCTCCGTCAAAAATCGGCACACGGGCCTGTTCAATAATCTCGCCAGAATCCACTCCGGCAGCTACAAAATGAACCGTGCATCCCGCCTCTGACTCCCCAGCCTCCAGCGCCTGTTTCCACGCTGCCAGGCCTTTGTATTTCGGCAGCAAGGAAGGGTGAATGTTCACCATGCGCCCAGAAAAAGTTTCCAGCAATTCTCCCCGCACTATTTTCATAAATCCGGCTAGTACGACCAGTTCGACTCCAGCGTTTTTCAGTTGACCGGTGATTTCCATAATCGCCGCATCACTCAGGCGTCCGCCTTTTTGACTGCCGGGGTCGACCCACATCGCCGGAACGCCTTGATCCCGGGCCAGTTGTAAAATACCGGCATCTTTCACATCCGAAATCACAAGGCCAATTTCGGCATCCAATTCACCCGTTTCGATCTTCCTGCATACTGCGGCAAGATTTGATCCTTTTCCGGAACCCAAAACTCCAATTTTCGGTTTCATACCCTGTTACAATCAGTTTTACTCTTTACCAAGATCGCTCAGAATTTGGCTCGTGGAGCGTCCGGGCACTAAAGACAAAATACAGATCTCCGCACCCACTTTTTCCAGAGCTCCACGCTCCTCCGCGTCCAGACTCTCTACCGTATAATCTCCCCCCTTGGCATAAATTTGCGGCCGGATAGCCTCGATCACCTTTGTCACTCTCGATTCTTCAAATACCACCACGCGATCAACCACTTCCAGCGCGCACAATATCTCGGCCCGATCCGCCACCGTATGAATCGGCCGCCCCTCCCCTTTCAGCTCCCTCACCGATTCATCAGAGTTCAGGGCAACCACCAAAGCCTCTCCCAATGCCCGAGCCTCCTTTAAATACCTCACATGACCAGCATGCAGCATATCGAAGCAGCCATTGCTCAAAACCACACGCCCATACGAAGAGGCCAAGCCATCTCTCCATGCCGCGACTTCAGCCAAGTCAGAAACGTAATTATTTTCCTTCATAGAATACCGTAAGCAGTTTAAAGTGCTGAGCTTTCAGTTAACGATTACCCAGCTTCACCCATTCTAACAGATCAATCTTATGCACGATCCACGAATTGATAAACTCGCTAAACAGCTTGTCCGCTATTCGACAAAAATCAAACGGGGAGAAAAAGTCCTCATCGATTTGTACGATGTTCCGGACTCCATTGGCCTGGCCCTGATCCGGGAAGTTCGAGCCGTTAA
>JAADHD010000015.1 GCA_013152075.1 Verrucomicrobiota bacterium
AAGAGGCTAAAAAAAAGAACCCCGCTACGCCCCCGGTATCAACCCCATGGTTGCTGGCCGCAAAACTTCCCCAACCCTTTTGGGACGGAAACCACTTCCAAGCCGAAAAAGCACGCAGCCCGATCGATGATGCCATCGAAACAAATGCTGATTTCACCGCAGCCATAGATATTGGGAAAGGCCAACATCTGATCTGGAAAAAATACCTTCCAAGCATCAATTACACCGGCGAAGATAAGCCCGGAAGTGCCGACTTTTCTGCCATCACTCATGCCAAAATATTCGAAGGAGGTTACGGCGCCCAATGGATCAAAAGCCAGGAAGCCCGCCCGGTGCACATCAATTTCTACACAGATGTATTTGCCGGCAATATCCATCTCACCCTGTGGCTGAACGGGAAACAGTTGCATCAGGGTATGCTAAAGAAAAAATCATCACTCACTACAGTAAAAGCCACCCTCCAAAAAGGCTGGAACACCTTGGTTTTCAAGGCCAATCACCGAGCCTGGCAGTGGCAGGTCGTCGTTGACGTCACTTCTCCAAACGGTAAAATCATCAAAAATCTCGAATATTCGACTAAACCCCGATCACCCATGAGTAGCGCGCAATAGCGCCCCATCCGAGAGCGCCGACGTCCCCGTCGGCATCTTCAGCATCTTCCCCCACCCACAACTTGAAAAAAGTGATTTATCCCTTACGCATAATAGAAGCAGAAAACCCAAACATGAAAACCAGCCTCAGTACCCTCCTCATCGCCGCATTTTCCTTCTTCGGCATCCTCAACAGCCACGCCGAAGAAATCAAAATCGGCATTATCGGACTCGATACCTCGCATGTCATTGCCTTCACCAAAGCATTCAATGACGTCAAAGCAGAAGGCCCGCTCGCCGATTGCAAAGTCGTCGCCGCTTACCCCAAGGGAAGCCCTGATATCGAATCGAGCGTCAGCCGGGTCCCCAAATACACCGCCCAGCTGAAAGAAATGGGCGTTGAAATCGTCCCATCAATCGAAGCTCTGCTGGAAAAAGTGGACGCCGTTTGTCTGGAGACCAACGACGGTCGCCCCCACCTCGAACAGGTCTTGCCAGTTCTCAAAGCTAAAAAGCGCGTATTCATCGACAAACCCATCGCTGCTTCACTGGAAGATTCGATCGCCATCTTTGAGGCTTCCAAAAAATACGGCGTGCCCCTGTTTTCCTCATCCTCCCTACGTTTTGCCGCGCAGAATCAGGCAGTTCGCAATGGCTCCATCGGCAAAGTCACCTACGCCAAAACCGGCAGCCCGGCTTCAATCGAAAAAACCCATCCTGACCTGTTCTGGTATGGCATCCACGGTGTGGAATCCCTCTTCACCCTCATGGGTACCGGATGCGAATCAGTTGTTCGTTCCACTACAGATGATGGCAAAATCCGCGTAACAGGCAAGTGGAGCGGTGGACGTACCGGAATTTTCGAAGAACGCAAAGGATACGGCGGCACCGTCAAAGGGGAAAAAGGCGAAGTCGAAATCGGCAAATACGACGGTTACAAACCCCTTGTCATCGAAATCGCCAAGTATTTCCACACCGGCAAAGTTCCTGTATCACCCGAAGAAACACTCGAAATCTACGCTTTCATGGAAGCTGCAGACGAAAGCAAGCGCCAGGGAGGCAAAGAAATCACCCTGGCGAGCGTCATGAAAACCGCAAAAGCCAAGCTCGATAAGTAGTGAAGAGCTTGTTTTTCCTGATTAATGCTATAAACCTACCCTGCACTCACACCACCTAAATACAGATTATGCCATTCAAATTCACCGGATTCGCCGACGAAGCGGAAAAGTCCCTCGATCAACAAATTTCTACTCTGAAAGAAGTGGGCTGGTCGGCGATCGAGCTTCGCCTCATCGACGGAAAAAACGTCGTTGATCAAACAGATGATGAATGGTCGGCAACTTGGGACAAACTCCAGCAAGAAAAAATCGAAGTGGTAGGCTTTGGAGGACAAATCGCCAACTGGGCGCGTCCGATCACTTCTGATTTCCAGGTCGATATCGACGAGTTAAAACGCGTCGCTCCACGCATGCGTCAGGCAAACACCAAGTTCCTGCGCACCATGTCCTACCCGAACGACGCGGATAGCCCGCTCGAACGTGACGCATGGTTGGCCGAAGCCGTGCGCCGTTTCAAAGAGCTTGCTGTCATCGCCGAAGCAGAAGGCATCATTCTCGCGCATGAGAATTGCAGCGGTATCGGCGCAGATCCCGAGGGTTATCTGGAACTTGTGGAAGCAGTGAACAGTCCTGCCCTGCAGCTCATTTTTGACACCGGCAATAACAGCCTCCACGCCAACAGCACAGATGCCACCTGGGATTATTACGAAAAGTGTCGCGACCAGATCACTCACGTTCATATCAAGTGTGCCAAAGCCGGGCCCGATGGTAAAGAGTTCGTGACCTGTCATGTTGATGAAGATCCCGTTCAGCGTAAGATCATCCAGGATCTACAAGACACCGGCTACGATGGTTGGTTATCGATAGAACCGCACATCAAAGCCGCGATCCATTCCGGCCAGGATGTTGATGACTCCGGAGAAGGCCGCGTCGTATGGGTTGATTTTGCCAAGCGCTTGGAAGTGTTAGTGGCCGACATTGTTGAATAAATTGACTAGCGACCGCCGGTGGTCGTATTGCTCTGTCCAAATGGAAATGGAAATACAGTATTGCGGTCTTACTGACGTCGGCCGCACACGACCGGAAAACGAGGACAACTTTCTCGCTGACCCGGAGCTGAATCTCTACGTCGTTTGCGACGGCATGGGCGGCCATGCCGCCGGTGAAGTAGCGAGTAAAATCGCCGTGCAAACTTTCCACAATGAAATCTGGAAAGAACAAAGCCGTATTAAAAGTTACCTCGCTGGTGAGAACGGCGTAAACAAAATAGACTTGCTCAACCTGATGGCTTTTGCCGCCAACCGAGCGTCCAGTGAAGTCCATGCAGAGTCCCTTGCAAACAGTGACTGCACTGGCATGGGAACCACTCTAGTTGCCATACTGATCGCGGGAACCGAAGCTTTCATTCTTAACGTAGGTGACAGTCGAGCCTACATGCTACGCAATGGATCGCTCGAGCAGCTCACCACGGATCACACCGTCTATAACGAACTTGTTAGTAGTGGGCAATTACCATTGGCTCAAGCCGAAGAACTCGGAGTCGCCAACTCTATCACTCGCGCCATCGGAACCTTTGAGCATACAAATCCGGAAACTTTAATCATAGACCTGCTTCACAACGACCGTTTTTTAATCTGTTCAGACGGCTTGTCGCACTACTTCGAGGAAGACATCAAAATATTAGGAGAGCTTGCAGGCATCCACGACCTCAATCACGCGACCCAGACGATGATCAATGTCGCGAACGAAGCCGGCGGCGGCGACAACATTACGGCAATTAATATTGCTGTCAGCGAAAGCGGTCAACGGGATGAGCAACGCGCACGAATGCTCAATTTGAAGCACAAGCTTCTCTCCAAGATGCCCTTGTTCAATCAACTGGATGAGAGAGAATTGCTGCACGTCCTCCAGGTTACGGAAGTCGTCTCTTTTAAAGATCGCGAAACCATTATTAAGGAAGGAGAAGAAGGAGACAGCCTTTTCATTCTTCTGGAAGGAGAAGCTCTCGTCAAACAAGGCAAAAATGAACTTGCCCAACTGGTTCCCGGAGATCATTTCGGAGAAATGGCATTGGTGCGTGGTGAGCCACGCTCCGCTGATGTGGTCAGCAAGGGAGATTCGGAACTTATGGTGATCCGCCGTGCAGAATTTTTCGAAATCCTCCGCCAGGAACACCAGCTGGCAGTGAAACTGCTCTGGCAGTTTCTCGGCGTGCTCTCCAATCGTTTTGCCAATACTAACCAGGAACTCGGCAAAGCACGAGAAATGCTTGGAGCCGACGACGCAACCTGGAAGCAAATATTCAACCCGGAAGGAGTAAGTCAAAGCTACGAAATTGACAAAAAAAAGGATTCCTGACTTTAGTTTTCAACCTTCTCTGCAATCCCTCCCAAGCCC
>JAADHD010000403.1:0-3401 GCA_013152075.1 Verrucomicrobiota bacterium
GTTTTTGGAATCCCCGGCAAGTCATCGCTTTCAGCCAGCTTCATCGCACGTTCGAACCAAGTCACTATCGTCTGGTTTCGTTCCTCGGACATCGCCTGAAATTCATCCCAATCAACATCCGCATGAACAAAATTGTCCCTGAAATAATTGATCCCATCTTTTTGAAATTCCAACTTCAACAAGGACTGAATCATCCCATGAATCATACCCAATCCAGCTAATGGAGAATCATCTACTTGAGCCTTCGCAGCTTCTTTGAGCTCCTTGGTGTAAGGTCCGCCCACCATTTCATATAGAACCGCTTCATAAGAACCCATCCGTTTATCCAGCACTTCGTAATAAGCCTTGTCGGCAACATGGATCACCGAGATCAAATCTACGCTTACTCCATCTTCTTCCCTGACAAAATGAGCGATAGCCGTCTGCAATTTTGCCTCATTCGCTCTTTCAACATAACGAATGTATTTGCCGCCTGAAGATACCGCCTCATCGCTCTTCGCATTGACGACTACCGAAGGAACCCCAGCTTCCAGCGCCGCTTTCTTCTTCGCCAAATCGCTTTCCTGAGCAATACCCCATCCCGCAATTGCCCACAGACAGAAAACACCCGTCAATCGTCTCAAACTCCTGCTCACCATAAAAAGAGCTTAGCAAAATTTTCTACAACAGAGCAATCCATCATTTATCTTTCCTCAGGGTCACAGCAATCACCCATCATTTCCCCGCCAACACCCGTGGTGTGGGCGCGTCCACCTTGCCTATCTCGCGCTGACCGGACCCTCTTTTATTCCCATCTCCCAGATCCGCACGCCCCGCTTCCGCCAGCTTGGTCAAACGAGCGACGATGTCCGGGTGATCCGCTGCCACATTTTTACTGCTCGAAATATCCTTTACTACATTGAACAACAACGGTTCACCGGAATCTTTTCTCTTCTTCGAAAAGTGGGGATGATTTCTGAAATTTTCCAGCGGCAGGAACAACTTCCATGGCCCCGACCTGACAGCTTGTAATTGGGTTCCGTCATAATAATAAAATACCTTGTATGGAGATTTTTCCCCCGGCTCGCCCACGATCAAGGCCTTGATATCATGCCCGTCAATTTTGCGATCCTGAGGCTCCTTGCCTCCAGCCATGCGGGCAAAAGTCGGCAACAGATCCATAGTGGTACAAAACTCCTCACTTGTCGTCCCTGCCGGAATCGTTCCCGGCCACCACATGATCGTCGGCACTCGGAACGCCCCTTCTGAGGTGGTGTATCCCCGCCCATGCAAAGGTTGATTCGACCCGCGGGCCACATTACCTGGTTCAGGACGAATCGGCGCACCGTTATCCGAAGTCCAAATCACCAGAGTATTTTTATCGAGCCCCAGTTCCACCAATTTGTCCATTAGCTGCCCCTGTGACCAATCCAACTCCTCAATCGAATCCCCCCACGGTCCGTTTTTGCTCTTGCCACGAAATTCCGGACTCGAGAACGGGGTGCTGGTACTACCGGGCATCGCCTGCGGAAAATAGAGAAAGAAAGGCTCATCTTTGTGCTCAGTGATCCATTCCATAGCTTTTTCCGTGTAACGTTTGGTCAAGCCATTGCGATCCACCGGGGCTTCGATCACTTTTTCATTTTCCATTAGGGGCAATGGAGGCCACGCCAATCCTCCCAAATTAGGAGCGCGCTCATTTTTCTTTTTCCGCGCCGCGGCTCTCTGGCCTGCTTCCTGGGTCATGTCATCACTGTAAGGAATCCCGAAAAAATAATCAAAGCCCTGCTGGTTTGGCAAAAATTCCAACTGATCACCCAGATGCCACTTACCGATCATCGCCGTGGCGTAACCCTGCTGTTTCAATACCTCGGCAATCGTAATCTCACTCGGGTTTAGTCCAAAGGGAGAAACCGGACGCAATACCCATCCGTCACGCGGATTGTCATGCATGCCCACTCGTTGCGAATAACATCCGGTGATCAAACTCGAGCGCGACGGCGTGCAAACCCAGGCCGTCACACTGAAATGAGTGAACTTCCTGCCCTCTTTAGCCATGCGATTCAGATTCGGCGTGCGATGCACCGTGGACCCAAAAGGCTCAATATCCCCGTAACCCAAATTGTCCGTATAAATAACAATAAAGTTCGGCTTCTTCACCCTATCCTCAGTAATCTTACTTCCATCCTTGCAAGCAACAACTGCAAACGATAATGCCGCAAACACCCCAAATAGATAAAACAAGCTTTTCTTCATTTTCAAATCCTCCTCTTTTCCCATTCGCGTCTATTCGCGTCTATTCGCGGTTCTTCCCCTACTTCTTCAAAAACGCAATTAGATCCGCCATTTGCTGCTTGGTGATCGCCCCCTCAAGGCCGACCGGCATCAACGAGAGTCCCACCGTTTCCATCTTGACGATTTCACTGCNNNCGGTTTCCACAAGTCCCCCCATGAGCTTAAGCGTCACCGCATCCGTTGACTCTGCACTCACCAATCCCATCAAGGTGCGCCCATCTTTGATTTGCAAAGTATAGGCAGCCCAACGCTCTTCCACCATCCGGTTAGGATCAAGAATATCCGAGAGCAATGCTTCGGCAGGTTTGATTTTCACATCGGTGATATCCGGGCCCACATCGACGCCTTTACCTTCTTTGCGATGACAAACTATGCAGTTAGTTTCGAAAATCTTCCTGCCGGCAGTCGCGTCACCGCCTTTAGCGAGGGCCGGTTTATACTCCGCGATCACTTTGCCGCGATCACCAGAAGCTTGACCAAACAACTCAGTCGCCAATTTATGCGTTTTCGGATCCTTGGACCGCCCCAGGCTCCAGCGGCGCATTGGATCCATCAAAGCGGGACTGATTTCTCCAGCTTTCATTTTTTCCATCAGGCGCATCACGGTCTTTCCATTGGCTGATATCAGAGTCAAAGCTTCACGACGCGGTGTTGGCCCCAGCTCTTTCCAACGCTCGAAAAAGAAGTCCGCAACCACGTTTCGATCAAAGCGAGACAATGCCTGGCACGCCGCTTTCTGGATTTCCACCGGCTCCCGCTGATCAATCAGCTTTTCTACAATCGGCAGCATCTCAGCAATGCCTTTCTGTTGCACCAGAGGCAAAGCAGCCAGACGATCTGCCACTGGACGCGAACGGTCCTTCAATTTTTCCTTCGCGGAATCCAATACGGCTTTTACCGCCGGAATATGCTCCTTCAATTCTTCCGGCGGACTGGCCACCAGCGCTGCTATTGATTTCTGCTTCAACTTGCTACGACGCAAGCCCTTGGACATTCCCGTCACCGTTGCATACTGCCACCAGCTGCCTTTTTCGTCAGCTGCAGCAATCGCTGCCAACACTTCTTTTAATTCCCCCAGATCGCCACGCGCTCCAGTTGCCATCGCGAACTGCAATACCAGATCGACA
>JAADHD010000403.1:3491-7533 GCA_013152075.1 Verrucomicrobiota bacterium
AGTATCCACTCATCCGCTGCGTTTCCGCGAATCAAACTTGTCAGGGCCTTGGTCGCCGCTGCGCTTTCGTCTCCTGCCATTTCGATTGCCGCCATGAACTGCACTCGTCCGCTGGCATGTTTGCCCACAAAACCGAGCAGCGTCTTGTGAATATCGACATCACCTGGGAAGCGCAAGGTTGCCGCTTGAATGGCATTTTCCACCACTCCGCCCTCTTGCGATTGTAACAAAGCTTTCACCTGATCCAGTTTCAAACTCCCCAATCCGTCCAGCGTCCACATTGCGTGCACTTGCGACTGTGGCGTCTTGCCAGTAGCCACCAGTTTATTCAAAGCGGGAATCACCGACTTGTCCTGCTTTTCGACAATCAACCTCTGAGCCCCAATCCGATGCCACGCATTCGGACTCTCCAGTAAAGCCACCAATTCATCAGCCTTCCTTGGCAAAGCCTGGATCTTCCGCCTTTTGCCCCCACCCTTTGGCACCACTCGATAAATACGGCCCTGATCAAATCCTGCACGCATGTAATGCGTTTTGGTATATTCCTCCGGCATGAAACGAGCGTGATCAATGATCTGTCGGTACATGTCGACTATATAAAGAGCGCCATCAGGACCATTCCTGGTATTCACTGGCCGGCTCCAGGTATCCCTCGATGCGAGGAACTCCTTTTTCTCTCCAATTCGAACGGCCTTCAAACTGGCTCCATTCGGCTCCAAAGTCGAACGTGTCACTAACTGCCCTGTCGGTTCGCAGGTGAAAATATTTCCACTCAAGCCAGGAACCAGATCCCCGCGATACACACCCACTCCGCAAGCCGCTGTGTAGGTGCCCGCATGCGCGTCCGCCGTGGTGTGCGACAACTGCAAAGGATAGACCTTGGCAACTCCTCCAAAAGGCGCAATATCCTCAACTCCATCCGTGATTCCAGCAAAAGGATTTTGCTTAATCGCTGCCTGCTCCATCACCGCAAACATATCCGGATTACGATTCGAGCAGAAAAAACGCCTCCCCCAATCATCCTGACTGGCTCCGAATTGACCTCGACCAGTCACCGGCCCTAAGTATCCACTTTTCGGATCGTAGCGCAAGTTGAGCCGTGTGATTTTCATCTTCGCCTCCTCGTTGCCCTCAGGATAAATTTCCTTTCCATCCAGTCCGTTATTCAAATAAATCGCATTATCCAATCCCCAGCGAGGAGCGGAAATCTGCAACTGATTGTGGCGCGGATCGTTACTGCGAAACAAAATTTTCGGTTCGTCTGCCTTGCCATCGCCATCTTTGTCTTCCAAAAATAAAATCGCATTACGTGTTGTTGCCAACAGGCCGCCCTTCATCGGCAGCAATCCCTGCACGTGATCCAGATTATCAGCCCAGGTCACAGCCGTGTCCATAACCCCGTCACCATCCTTATCGTCCAGTAAGCGAATTCGCGACAACAGCGGTCCATGCTCGGGCGGCAAAGGGTAGTCGCGCATTTCCGCCACGAACATTCTTCCCCGCTCATCCCAAACCACATCCACCGGATCGCAAACCAGCGGCTCACTCGCCACCAGTTGGATTTCAAAATCTCCATCCACTACCCAACTCTTCAATGACTCCTCTGCACTTATGGCAAAACGCCTCGGTAAAATAGCACTGCCGTCAGGGCTGTATCCCAGATCCTCCGATCGCTCAGCTACTTTCCATTCTTCCTTGAATTCACCCAGCGGCCACAACTCAAAACGACGCAACCAGCATTCCGCGGACTCTGTCTGTAAACATATAAAGCCCTCGGCAGGCATCGCTTTTGTGCCGGAATTCACCAATTCACCATTGATGTAAATATCCATGTTCCCGCCTTTGCAGATCACTTCCATCCGGTTCCACTCGCCCACCGGATTTTCGATATCCTTAGCTGCACGATACCCCTTCACGTCCGCCCAGTCCGGATCGCGGTCCCGCCAGTTAATTCTCTGATTCTGTTTGCCATCCTCGGGAAACGCTTTCGCTTCACCTCCCTTTTTCCAAATATTCTCACCGTCCCTATCCTTAACCACTTCAGCAGTCAGACTGGATGATATCAACGAACCGTCCGGTTTTTTCCCCTGCAACACCAGAATATCTCCTGAGCCCCCTTCGATCAATTGCGCTTCCACTGACGACATCCAGGTATCTGCCAGAGAGCCGTCAGCGCCATGCCCATGCACCAAAAGCCCGCAATCCCTGGCCCGATCTTCACGAGGTTTCCAAGTGTGCTCGCCCCATTTGTATTCCATCACCAGATGGTAATCCTTGTATTTTTGATTGGTCCGGATATAACCAAATCCCTTTCCAATCACGTGCAGTTGACCATCCTCAATCTTCCAAATTTCCTCTCGCTTGTCAGTCAGCGATTTTTTCTTATTCAAATGAATAGTGAAATCTTTAAATTCCGGATCAGCGATCAAATTGATCACTTTTTTGGGAATGATAGCGGCATCCTGAGCAATAATTGAAGCCGAACTCGCGAGCAGGGAAACAAAAATGGACAGATTGAATAGAAGTCGACGACTTAGGGGGCTTGGAGGTTTCATAGATTGAAAATTGCGCAAAAAAAATACAAGCACCTCCTTCCGCTTCAATCAACCCCGATTTTACATTTTTCCGCCCGATCGAATGTGAATATCGCGCTGAGGGTATGGAATCGTGATTCCTTCTTCTTTAAAACGATCCCAGATCTCCAGTAAAATTTCACTGGTGATATTCCTCACACCATTGTTCGGATCTTCGATCCAAAACCGTAACTGCAAATCAATTGCACTGTCACCAAAGCCGATCAGCAAACACTTTGGCGCTGGGTTCTTGCTGACCCTCGGATTATCAACAGCCGCCGTTTTGCAAATCTCGATAGCTCTGTGAACATCAGAGTCATAGGAAATCCCAATCGGGGCCTTCAAGCGAACCAGCCGATTGGTGAACGACCAGTTGATCACCGGTTGGGTGATCAGATCCTCATTCGGCACCAAGTATTCCTTATTGTCACGGGTGATCACCGAAACATAACGCATCCGCATGGAATTCACCCACCCGTAGGTGCCGCCAATTTCCACCACATCCCCGGGCTTGACCGATTTATCCATCAGCAAAACCACCCCACTCACCAGGTTGGAAACCACCTTTTGCAAACCAAAACCAAGCCCAAGTCCCAAAGCACCTCCAAATACCGTCAAAGTTGTCAGATCAATTCCCACTACCTGAAGCGTAATCACCACCGCTGCTGTAATTGCCCCCAATTGAACCACTTTCCCCACCATCACCATTACCACCGGCGGCAAATCCTGATTAGCCTTGAGTCGCCGATCCGTTATCCCTGTCACCAATCGAGCCAGCATGAGCAAAACCAGCAATACCAAAGGCCCCATCACCAAACTGAAAACCGTGATGCGCATTGAGCCCAGATGAATAGTCCACGATTGCAATAAGCTGACCGTTGAACCGAACAATCCCAATACGTGCAGGCCTGCCGCCAAAAACGCCAATACCATCACCGGCCTCACCCAGTAACTTTGTCGCACAAGAAAAGTAGGGATTTTTGTCACTGCATAAATAGAAACTAACAAAGTGAGCGTCCTCGTGATCGGGCTACTTTGTTGCATACTGTTAGTCAACACCACCGCCAAACCCAACACCACCGAGAGGACCAAGGGGAAAACGAGAGCTTCATGTGGTGGCTTCAACTTTGACTTCACCTCCAACAGCCACGACCACGTTCGACCCGCACAGACTTTTCTTAATATCCAAGTCACCACAACGGCAACCAAAAGGCTCACCACCACCACCGACAAATCCATGCCGACATTAGAAGATGTGAATTTTGCATCCCACCATTCCAATACTCCAGACCAGCCGAACTCCTTCAACCACAGCCAGCCTCTACTCAGTCCGTCCACCGCAACGCCCGGTTGCTTGCTTGGTGCAGTCTGTACTTGAGCGAACAACATTTCCATCTGCCTCTTATACCACAACTTTCAAAGCCCCCGGCAACACTCGCATCAATTGCGGGGTTTCTGCCACCACATCC
>JAADHD010000289.1 GCA_013152075.1 Verrucomicrobiota bacterium
GAGGAACGAAAATATCAGTCGGATGACAGGAGCGGGTGCTCGCAGCGATATGCTTTCACTGAACCTGGCAACCGGATCGGATGAACTAGATCAACGCA
Source organism: Verrucomicrobiota bacterium (assembly GCA_013152075.1). Classification (GTDB taxonomy): domain Bacteria; phylum Verrucomicrobiota; class Verrucomicrobiia; order Verrucomicrobiales; family DEV007; genus JAADHD01. Next base: position 99 of record JAADHD010000289.1, read on the forward strand.
CCAAGCAATTGCATGAAGTGCAACACACCGAGAGTGATTTGTTTTATAAAAACGCTTTGTATGATAAAGCACGAACCATTTTTGACGGTTTGATTCTGGTTGAACCGGGTGCGCACCACACTGATGCCTTTCAGACTTGCCGCAATTTGCTAGGCAGTGAAGATGCGGAGGCGACTTCCATGCCGGGTCTGGAAATTGATGCGGATCAGGTCCGCTGCAGTCACGGATCAACGGCTGGGCCGATTGACCATGAGCAGTTATTTTATTGTGCGGCCAGAGGAATTTCTGAAGAAGCGGCGCGTAAACTCATCAGCTTTGGTTTTCTCCATGATGTGATCGAGCGTCTCAATGGTGAAGTGCTGAAAAATCTGGTCAATCGGGAGCTGGAAGCGGCTTTTTCTGAAATGATTGGGTAGTGAGTGTGAGCCAGGGAAAAAACCACGGATAACAGGCATTGCACGGATAGGAATATTATTTGCAACTGATCTGGCTTTATCTCCCTCAGATTTACCTCTTATCCGTTTTATCCGTGAAATCCGTGGTTCAATAAGTCCGGCGCCTTTTTTAATTGGCTGCAATTGATTTTGACAAGCTGGTAGGTGCGAGTGGAGAGTGTGCGCATGGCTTTGATAATTAATCAGGAAACGATCAGCGATGAAGCTCTTTATGAAGAGTTCGAAGCGATCAAGACTCACTACCAGAATCTCGGCGAAGTGGTTTGTTGTGACCGCGATGAAGAGTTCAATGAGCTTGCCAAGGAGAATGTGACCAGCCGCACCTTGTTGAACCAGGAATCGCTCGCTCGATTCGGAGACGTGAGCGATGAGGCGGTGGTGTCGAAGCTCGCAGAACTGAAGGAACAGCACGGGGGTGAAGAGCAGTTTTACGAAAACACCGGGCTGGAAGCGGGCAATGATGAAGAGATCCAGAAAAAGGTAGCGATGTCGATCAGCGTCGATCGATTGGTCGATGCCGAAATTGGAGAAGATCCCGAACCGGATGAAGAGGAGCTGAAGAAATTTTACGAAAGTAATATCGACAGTTACATGAGACCTGAAGAGGTCCGGGCTTCGCACATGTTTGTGGAGCCTCAGGATGAGGAGGCGGTTAAAAAGGCTTTCGTGGATTTAAAGGCCGCCCGTGAGAAGGTTTTGGATGGGGCTGACTTTGAGGAAACGGCGCAACAGTTTTTGCAGAAAGAGGAGGACAAGGCGGATCTCGGTTTTTTTAAACGTGGCGACCTTTTGAATGAGCTGGAGGTCATTGCATTTTCAATGAGGGATGGCGAAACCAGCCCGGTGATCAATACGCACTTTGGTTATCATGTATTGCATCGCACTGGAGGCAAGCCATCCGAGCCTATTCCCTTGGAAGAAACTAAAGATACGGTGGTGGAGCAGTTTCTTGAAGTGCGTCGTGAGCGCTTGATGAACGAATTGATCGATGGCCTGAAAGCCAAAGGCAAAATTGAGGAAGTTGCTGTGGAGGTTTGATGGTGTGGGGCCTAGGATTTCGGATACGTGTTTACAAACAGACAGACGGACGACCGGGCCGGTCGTCCCTACCATTAAGATTTAAACTAATGGGAATATCGGTAGGGACGTGCGGCCTCGCACGTCCGCAGATACAGAGGATACTTGGATATTTGATATGGGGACGCTCGTCAAAGAATGCTTTTTCAGCTGATTTTTTCACGAAATCGTTTTTGCAATATCGCGTAAGTGTAACAGTGTATAGAATATGAAAATTTTGGTCGCATCAGATAAGTTCAAAGGATCTCTCACGGCACGTGAAGCTTGTGAAGCTATTCGGGACGGTTTGGAAGAAAGTCCTGGTGGAGATGTTGAAATTCGCATTTTGCCGATTGCTGACGGCGGAGACGGGATGGCGCGTTCGATGCTGGCGAGTATGGGCGGCATCTGGAAAGGTGCGGTGGTTTCCGATGCGATGGGGCATCCGGTTTTGGGCGGATATGCTTTGGTAGGGGAGGATCGTGACATGGCGGTGATCGAAATGGCGGAGGCTTCCGGTTTGTGGCGGATGGATGAAGGCGAACTGGATCCGTGGAAGGCTTCAACATTTGGAACCGGCGAGTTGATCAAAGAAGCGGTGAAACAAGGAGTGAAACGAATTTTACTGGGAATCGGGGGAAGTGCGACAAATGATGCGGGAACCGGGATGGCTCAGGAGCTGGGTTATCGTTTTTTGGATGCTAATGGTGAAGAAATCGCTGAACTTCCGGAAGGCCTGGCATCGGTACATGGCATTGACCGCGATAAGGTTATAGCCTTGCCAAAAATCACAGTGGCATGTGATGTGAATAATCCGCTGCTGGGCGAAACGGGTTGCACGCGTGTTTACGGGCCACAAAAAGGGGTGAAAGATGAAGATTTTGATCGCTTTGAAAAGGGGCTCGAGCAAGTGGCTGATGTGGTAGAGCGGGATCTTGAATGTGACTTTAGAAATGAAGCCGGAGCAGGAGCTGCGGGCGGACTAGGATTTGGCGCGCTGGCATTTCTTGGGGCCGAATTGAAAGAAGGCTTCCCGCTTGTTGCCGAAGAGATTGGATTGCGGCAGGCAATTGAGGAGGCTGATTTGGTGATCACTGGCGAAGGTTCGTTGGACAGTCAGAGCCTGGATGGAAAAGCTCCGGTGGGTGTGGCTCGCATGGCAAAAGAATTGGGCAAACCGGTGGCGGCCTTTGCAGGAAAAATTGATGCGGATACAGATTTTGGTGAACTGTATGTATTCAATCGGGCGATTTCCGGGGGAGATGTGAGCATCGATGAGTGCATGAGAGATGCCTTTAAAGTATTGGAAAAAGTGGTGCGTGACTCGGCTGAAGAACTGAAAAAACTGGGGAGTTGATTCGTCGTTTCAATAAGGATTGATTTGAGATGATTGTTCCGGCTTCGCCAATCGGTGAAACGGAGGTGGCTGATCACTATGATCGGTTGAACGAGTTTTATAATGATGTCTGGGGCTTGCACCGGCATCATGGTTACTGGGAAAGCGGCAGTGAGACTGCAAGTGAGGCGGTTGCGTTGATGGCGCGGAAAATACTGAATGCCGCGCAGCTTGCTCCAGGTAGCAAGGTGGTTGATGTGGGTTGCGGCACCGGCGGGATTGCCTGGTATTTTGCCCGGGAAGCGGAAGTGGAAGTGATGGCTTACACGCTTTCCCAGGAAGAAAAAGCGACCGCAGAGGATGGCGGGATGAACGTGAGGGGAGGATCAGCGAGCTTTGTCTGCAGTGATTGGTTGGAAAATGACTTGCCCGATGAGTGGGCCGACGCGGTGGTGCTGATCGAGTCCTTTTCCCACATGGTGGATCGTGGAGCGGTATTGGCTGAAATCGAGAGAGTTCTAAAACCTGGTGGGCGGCTGGTGTTGACGGATTGGGTGGTCTCGGAGCATCCAAGCCCCTGGCAAGTGAAGGGCCTGTTGGAACCTATTTGCCGAGGTGGAAAATTGACAGGGTTAAGCAGTATTAAAGAGAATGGGGAAATGCTGAAAGAGGCCTCGTTGCGAGTGCTTGAGTGTAATGATATCACCGATAACGTATCAAAAACCTGGCAAAAAATTACTGTTAGATTGGTGGGAAAAATGCTGGGCGACAGTCATTATAGAAAGTTCATGTGGCAAAGTTTATTGAAGGATCGCGATCTGTTTTTCGCCATTCCCCGTGTTATGCTTGCTTACGCACTGACTTGTCTCAGATATGAATGGCTGGTGGCGGAAAAAGGCAGTTGCACCAGAGCTGGAATTGAAGCAAATGTGCGGCCATGAGTAATCAAGTTGTTTTGCTGTTTTCGGGCCAGGGGGCGCAGAGTGTGGGGATGGGTAAGGAGCTGGCGGATATCGCCGGGGACGCGGGGAACCTGTTGGCACAAGCAGATGGGATTTTGGGATGGTCTTTGACCCAAGCTATGATTG
>JAADHD010000348.1 GCA_013152075.1 Verrucomicrobiota bacterium
TCAGGCGATTATCGACCAGAGGCAGGCCCATCGTCAGGGAATCCCTCGACAAAGCTTTGCCATACAATTTACCCGCCACCATCAAACACTCCAGCAAGGGGTCATGGTGCTCAGAGTAATCTTCCTCACTCTCAACGTCATCGGGCGACGATGCCGTAGGATCATCAGTTGGTGTCTCAGTTTCAGCCACTAGATTTCGCAGGTAGGTATAAAGTTGGGAACGTAATACAAAACTATCATGGAAGCCATCTGTATATACTCATTCTGCGCCCTTCTTCCCATCGACCAATGACGGGTTTAGAGCAGAGGCTTCATCCACACGCCCCAGTTCGAACAGCGCATTCGCCAGATTTGTTTTCAGCATCGCATTTGCCGGCTCCAGTTTTAATGCCTGACGGAAATACCCGACGCTCTCTTCCGCTCTTCCTGTCAGATGCAGCATCGTTGCCAGATTATTCAACACAGCCACGGAACTCGGATCGCAATCCAAGGCTTGTTTCATTTTTTCCAACGCCTCTTCTGTCCGTCCCAAAGCTTTCAACACCAAGCCCATTCCGTTGAGAGCCGATGCCTTATCTTCCCCGGCTTGCAACCAGGCTTCATAAACTCTTACCGCCCCCTGGTATTGTTTCAGCCGACACAACATCTGGCCGAAGCGACGGTAGGCATCACTCATAGTCGGCTTCAACTGTATCGCTTTTCGATAATGCTGACCCGCCTTCATCGGCTGTCCGAATAGCTGAAGAGCATCCGCCAGTTTTAAATGTGCCAAAGGGAAATTCTGATCCAGGCGAATGGCCTCCTGATAGGAATGAATGCTTACTTTTTCACTGCCTAATTCCGTAGCAATTTCTCCAAGGCTAAACCACAAGTCCGGTCGCTCTGAATCCAATGCCAGCGCTTGTTTTAAAGCATAACCGGCATCCATTTTGCGATCTACATTACTGAGTGCAACGCTTAACTTTTTCAGAGCCTCCACATGGCCCGGATCATAACTCAATATATATTCAAGCTCCGCGACGGCTGTTGCCCAATCCTGATTCGCCGACGCGGCTGTCGCACTCTCCAACTGTTCATCAAATTGATTCGGCCTAGCCTGAAGATTCCCCTTCTCATGCTTAAGCCTCTTATCAATCGTAAGCTCAACCGCGTTTTGCCTCATTTTTTCGAAGCGCCGCTGGGTGTCCTCTTCACTCTCCAGATAATGCGTGCCAAAATGATGCTTTAAATTAAAGTCGCTTCGCCTCGCAACACTGGCCTCATACCGATGCCGAACATAGCTCACTCCCAAATGACGAAAGTGTAGCAAAGTCAATTCGGGACGGCGAAACAACACCACCTCACCCGCCGGTTCACAAGTGTGCGAACCCGGCTGATAATTAATCTCTTCTATCGCATCAGGGTCGAATAACACACATTTATCGAAGCTGTAAGTCCGCATCCCCTTTGAATAGAGCTCAAAAATATCATCGCCGCTCTCCGGAGGCTGCTCACCCAACATTTCGTAACCTTGGGGTTTCATAACTGTCGCTCCACATGCTTTCATCGCTTCCAGCAAATACAAAAAATGAGGGTGATAGAGGAACTCATCAATATCACAAACAATCACAAAATCCGCCTGTCCCTTACTTTCCTTCCAGGCTTGATTTCTAATTTTATCAAGTTTCCCAGTATGGTGTTTACCTCCAGTATCAAAACTACGAACTTCCACCTTCGCCGAGGATTTTAGTATCTGCAGGCTCTCATCATCCGATTGATTATCGTAAACAACGATCCGATCGACAAAATCGTAATGCTTCAGGAAGTGCGGCAGAATCACCTCTTCATTCCAACACAAAGTATATAGATGGATTTTCACTATTAACGGCAAAAGCCGGTTAAAATCTATCCCCTGCTTTAAACAAAAAAACACCGCAGAAGCGGTGTTTTTTGCGGTTCAAAATGATAGCAAGCTTAATTATTCAGCGCAACTTCATCGACTTCGCCCGTTTTCACTTCTTCCGAAGCAGAATCCTTGGCGGACTTGACAGTTTTGCCTGGCTTAAGGAATTTGAAGAAACCTCTACGTGTTTTCTTGGGCTCGGGAGCCGCATCAATAATCTCTTCTGCAGCCACCTCTTCGGCTTCAACAAGCTCATTACTCGGAACTTCCTCTTTCACCACAATCGGATCTACAGCAGTATTCGCAGCTTCCGTTGTTTTTGTAATTTTCGATTTTTCCGGTGAAGCTGCACTCCATGAATAAGCTTCATTTTTAGAGTTAGCAGCACTGGTCGCCGCCGTTTTATTCGGTTCAGCCGGACTTGCAGCTTCTTCAGTGTCTAGCGTAGAAGTTTCATCGTATGCTTGATATTTGCTTTTACTTTTTCTGCCACCAAACATCCGGGAGAAAATCCCTTTTTTCTTAACCGCAGGAGTCTCATCAACAGCCTCAATTTGTTCCTCTGCCATCATCGGTGCCGCGTCTTCTTTAGGCGCCATGTGCTGTGCGTCAGGCGCTGGTGCGGGAACGACATTTTTTCCACCGCCATCACCATTTTCATTCCCATTTCCGTTAGTGACATTGGGAGCCACCACTTCCACGAGTTTCCCGGTAGATTCGATCACTCTGTAACCGGCCATCAAGCTGGCGAACTCTGCATCGACCAAAGCTGAATTCGCGCGGAAGTCCTCATTCTTCACATCCAATAAATTCAACATCGCACGACTACCCACAGCAACTTGCTTCTCATAAGCACCGACCACTTCACCAATTGCTTTGGCGTAATCACTCAACTGCTTTTCTGTCAGCAAGGCCCCGTTCCTGTCAGCGATGGCGCCGCCCAAAGATTCTTCGACCGTCAATTGTGTGCTTAAAGCAAGATTCAACGCTTCCTCCTCACGTTTTTCACGTTGCCTCTTCTGGGCTCGGCGAGCGCCGCCTTCCCAAACATCCCACGAAGCTATCAAAAAAGCATGAGCTTCATCATCCTGCCCTCGCACTCCGCCGACATCGTTGCCCAGTCCGCCACCCACTTCGAGCTCAACCAAAGGTAAAAGTAGCCCTTTGGCCGCTTTCTTTTGAAATTTTGCGGCTTCATAATTCTCTTTTGCCGCCAGTAACGATGGATTGGCTGAAATGTCAGCATCTCCGGGGCGAGTAGGAATCGACGCTCCCAGACGACCAACTGATTCTAGGTCCTGAGGCTCTTCCTCCACCAGAGCGCGATAACGCACTTTGGCATTTTCCAGCAACACCTTACGGGTCTCAACACTGGAACGCGCCAAACCCAGACGCGCCTTGACCAGTTCGATATCCGCCTGAGTCGAACGACCCGCATCTTTACGGGCTTGAGTTTTAGCCAACGTATCCTCATGCACCAAAACATTCTTCCTCGCCAGATCCACCTGCTCTTGTCCTCGCAAAATGCCGAGATAAGATTCGATCACCAGTAAGGCCAATTGCTGATCAATACCCACCGCCATCAAACGAGCACTTTCCGCCCTCCGCTTGGCTGCCTTGGTATCATTCCAGGCCAATCCACCCTGAAATACCCGTTGGCGAACTCGCAAATTCCCCTGACTTTGATTCAACCAGTCTCCCGAATTCACCAAACCGCTGACATCCCGATCCCGGTAGTTGGGCCCCACAGTTGCCCCAATATTCAAACGAGGAAGCAAGCTACCTCGAATCTCCATTGCTTCATAATGAGCGATATCCGCTTGAGCCTTGGCCGCCTTTGCTCTCGGGTGACCTCTCAACACTTTCTCGACAGCCCCCGTCAAAGTCTCCGCATTTACGTTGCCAGCGATCAGGCTACTGAGCGCACAGGCCGTAATAGCGACTTGATAGGATTTATTGAATATTTTACGCATAATGGTTGGTGCAGGTTGGGAAAATACAGGTTGGGAAAAAGAAATAATTCAGTCTTCTTTATAAAACACGTTTAAAGAAGATTACAAAAGATTAATTAGTGAAACAGGGCAATCACTGACAGTGAAAAATGATCTTTTTGGCCGATTTCCATCAGGAAAATCACATACATTTCGAGG